>CAKTWY010000143.1 GCA_934630445.1 uncultured Eubacteriales bacterium | reverse complement strand
GCCGGAGTGGAAAAAAGGGTATTCAGGCGCCCTGGTTAAGGTTAAGGATATGAATCAGGTGGCAGCGGTGGAGGCGGAAATAAAACGTATGGGATTTCGGACCAGTTCCATGGAAAGCATCCGTAAACCGATGGAGAGAGATGCAAGGCAGAAGCAGATGATGTTTGCCGGAATCGGAGCCGTTTCCCTGTTTGTGGCAGCTCTTGGAATTACCAATACTATGATTATGTCCATTTCAGAGCGGACGCGGGAAATCGGAGTGATGAAATCTCTGGGCTGTTTTGTGAGGGATATCCGGAAAATCTTTCTTATGGAGGCGGGCTGTATCGGTTTTGCCGGCGGACTGGCGGGCGTTGTTTTAAGCTTTGGGATATCGGCGTTAATGAATCTGGCGGCAGGCCAGGCCGCGATGTCCTCTGAGTTCGGGGGATTTGGGGGAGAGATGATGGAGCAGACGTCGGGACTGTCTGTAATCCCCTGGTGGCTTGCCGTATTTGCCATCCTGTTTTCCGTTCTGACAGATCCGATGCTGCAGCACCATTATACCGTCGACGCCGTCATCTCCTGCGTCGACGCGGTGAACGGCATGCTCCATCTGGACACGACGCCCGAGTCGGTCAAGCAGATCGCCGTGGCGGATAAGATCATTCTGACCAAGACCGATCTTGCCCAGGCGGACGCGTTGCCTGCCCTTCGGGAAAAGATCCGCGCGGACAACCCTGCGGCGCAGATCTTTGAAGCCGTCTACGGCGATATCGATGCGCAGGCGCTTCTGCGCACCGACGCGCTTCCACCGCGCGATGCGCCCGCGGCGCTTCCAGCCATCCCCGCGCGGCGGCACGGCAGCGAGGTGCGCTCGGTCTCCATCCGGTTTTATGAGCCGCTCGACTGGGGCGCGTTCGGGCTGTGGCTGTCGATGCTGCTCTTTGCTCATGGGGAGGAGATCTACCGTGTCAAGGGCATGGTGGATACCGGTGCGTCCGGTCCTGTGGCGATCAACGGAGTACAGCACATCATCCATCCGCCGCAGCACTTCGACTCCTGGGGGGAGGAAGAGCGCCGCTCGGAGATCGTTTTCATCATGCGCAGCATCGCCCCGCGGGAAATCCTTGATTCGCTGCGCGCCTTTCAGGGCGTGCTGGGCGCCGCAGCGCAGATCGAGGAGGTCGACCAGGCGCCCGGCGCGGAGCGCGGCGAAGCGCGCTGAACATATGCTTATCCACTGCACTGCCCTTTTCATGCAGACGAAACGGGCTCTGCGCGGGCAAGGCTTCGGTACGGAGCGTCCGCAGAGCGCCGGAAAATCTAATATAAAGTGAGGAGAACAACTATGAGCAAAGCTGCTGTGGAAACCAAAAGCAAAAAAGTAGTCATGAGCGGCGACGACTTCCCCTACGAACCGGTGCCGATGTCGCACCGTGCCACGTGGCCGCAGCTGACGGTCGTCTGGTTCGGCGCGGCGATGGTCGCGCAGCTGTATCAATGCGGCGTCAACCTCGGCACCGGCATGGGTACGATCTCAAATGCGTTTCTCGCGATCTTCTGGGGCGCGATCTATCTCTCCGCCTTCGTGGCGCTCAACGGCATCATCGGCTACACGACGGGCTGCAATGCCGCGCTCTCCGGTACATTTGCATATGGCAGCAAGGGCGTTGCCATCCCCGGCTTCCACATCGCGGATATTGGCTGGTTCGTCGTTATGAACGCCATCTTCGCCAGCATTCTTGACAGCATCTATCCGCAGGTCAATATCCGCGTATTCAGCATTATCATCTCCATGCTCTTCATCACCAACGGCTACGTCGGCCTGAAGCAGATGATTATCCTCAATAAAATCGCGTTTCCCATCCTCGTGATCGTCGGCGCCTACGGCCTGTACCGCGTCGGCACGCTCCCGGGCGGCTACGCGGCCGTGTTCTCGAACATCTATCCGCAGAAGTATACGCTTGCCGCCGGCATCACCATGGTCGTCGGAACGTGGATCTCGGGCTGCTCGCGTGCGGCGGACTATTTCCGCTATGCAAAGAGCGCGAAGGACGCGATCATCTCCTCCTTCCTCGGGTTCTTCGGCGGCTTCGTCCTCTGCATCAGCTGCGGCGCCATCTGGGGCGCGGCGACCGGTACGGACGATGTCGGCAAGACCCTCGGCGTGCTCGGTATGGTCACGCTCGGCGCGATCATGTTCTTCGTCCAGACCTGGACGACGGCGGAGCACTCGGCATATGTCACCTCAACGGCCCTTCCTTCCGCGGTTGAAGTCGTCACCGGAAAAAGACCCGCCCGCCGTCACATCATTCTCCTCGTGGGCGTCGTCGGCATGGCGATCACAGGCCTTGATATCCAGAACTACTACGTTCCGTTCATTTCCTACCTCGGCTACCTGATCCCGGTCATCGGTTCCATTTCAATCATCGACTTCTTCATCCTTTCAAAGACGAATTTCCACTGGTCCGGCCATAAGGACTTCTACAAGATCAATGTAAACGACGAGGACGTGCAGCATCACAAGTTCAATCCCGCCGTCATTCCCGCGCTCATCCTCGGTCTCATCCTCGGCTGGAAATCCCCCTGGGGCATCGGCGCGGTCAACGCTCTGATCGGAACGCTTGTGGTGTATGTCGTTTCCACCTTTATCTTCAACGCCCTCGGCTTCCGCGCAAAAGAGATCAAGAAAAACGAAGCGCTTGCCGCAGCAAGAGAAGGGAGATAACATTTATGGTAAACTTTATTGTACTGGTCGTGGCGCTCGTCCTCATTGCAGTCTTATGGAATATCATTACGCCCAGGGAGCCTGAACGCGTCAAAGAGACGCGTATCGTATCCATTGGCCTGGTTGTCTTCGGCCTTCTGTGCTACATCGTGCAGACGGCGTTCCTTGGCTGAAAAACGAACCACCAACCCTTCCATAGAAGGCCCGCACGGCATGTGCCGCGCGGGCCTTTCCAGGCATAATCGCTTCACAAAAGAACAATGACATCTGTCATCGCGCCATTTACACATACACGTGCATATGCTATATTTTTAAATATCCAAACACGGAAGGACGGCGTTTTCATGACGGAGAGAGAACGTTTTATCCGCGCACTCAAACGCGAGCCGGTCGAAGGACTCGTGCCGCATTTTGAACTTGTCTTTTTTCTCACCATGGAGGTGTTCGGCCGGGTACATCCCGAGCATCGCAATTATTTCCAGTGGAACCAGATGCAGGCGCGTGAGCGCGCGCTGCATATCAAAGATATGGCCGAGCTCTATGTCATGACGGCGGAGAAATACGGCCACAGCGCCATCTTCGTTCATCCCAATCCGCGGGATATCGACAGCACGCGCGCGCTTCTGGAAGAGGTCCGCACGCTGTCCGGCGACAAATATTTTGTTATGATGCACGGCGACCCGACGTTTGAGATCCCGACGGGGGAGACGATGGTGGACTTTGCCGCCCGCATGTATGAAGAGCCGGAAGCGCTCAAGCGCGAGGCCGCCGCCCGCGTCGAAGAGCGCCGCGCCTTTGCCGAGAAGCTTGCGGGAACGGGCCTTCTTGACGGCTTCGCACTCTGCTCAGACTACTGCTTTAATACCAATCCCTTCTTCGGTCCGGGTATTTTTTCCGAACTGATCGCGCCGTATCTCAAAGAGATCATCGACGACTACCGTGCCATGGGGTTTTATACCATCAAGCACACCGACGGCAATATCATGCCCATTCTCGATCAGATCGTCGAGTGCGGGCCGGACGCGCTGCATTCGCTCGACCCGCAGGGGGGCGTAACCATCCCTGAGGTGAGAAAGGTTACGCGCGGGCGCGTCGCGCTTGCCGGCAACGTCAACTGCGGCCTTCTGCAGACCGGAACGGAAGAGGAATGCATTGCCGACGTCAAGCGTTCCCTCAGAGAGGGACTGGCCGAGCCGGGGTATATTTTCTGCACATCGAACTGTGTGTATACCGGCCTTCCGCTTGAGCGGTATGAGCTGATGCTGCGCGTCTGGCGTGAGTGCGGCGTTTATCCGGCTGAAGAATGATAGAAAAAAGGATTGACAGGCCCGCTCCTGATATGGTATTATATTTAAGCATTAAATCCATGGGGGCGTAGCTCAGCTGGGAGAGCGCTTGAATGGCATTCAAGAGGTCATGAGTTCGATCCTCACCGTCTCCACCAAAAAACCCGCTGCAGAAAGCAGCGGGTTTTTTGACATTTTGATTGCGGGAGGGATGCTGCTGTGAGAGAGGCGCTCCTGTCGGCCCTGCGCGCCGTCACGCAGGAAGAACGCGAGCTCCTGCAGGGGAAAGAGCTGCGCCGCGCGCGGTATACCTCCGGGCGGGATTTCACCATCGACGGGCGGAAGTTTCTGCAGGGCGGCAAGCTGATGGCCGTGCGCGCGCATACGCGCTTTGTGGCCTTTCCCTGCCACAGACACAATTATGTCGAGATCCTCTACATGTGCGAGGGCAGCACAACGCATATCCTCAACGGAACCGAGCGCGTCACGCTGCGCGCCGGCGAGCTGCTCTTCCTCAACCAGCACTGCACGCATGAAATCGAGCCGGCAGGCCTGGGCGATGTGTGCGTCAACTTTATGGTCATGCCGCGCTTTTTCCACACGGCTTTCGACATGATGGAAACGGGCAGCGCGCTGGGCGACTTTATCGCCGGGAGTCTGATGCAGGGCGATGTGCCGGCGAAGTTCCTGCACTACCGCGTCAGCGACGTCGTGCCCGTGCAGAATCTGGTGGAGAACATGGTCTGGACGCTCATGAATGAGCGCGAGGACAGCGAGCGGCTGAACCGCATCACGATGGGCCTGCTGCTGCAGACGCTCCTCGGCTGCGGCGACCGGGTGGACGAGGGCTTTCCCGGGCGGCGGATGAGCGGGGAAACGGCGCGCATCCTCGCCTATATCGAGGAGCATTACGCCGACGCGAGCCTTGATGCCCTCGCGCGGCGCGAGGGGGTGCCGGCCTACCGTCTCAGCCGCGCCGTGCGCCGGGATACGGGTTATACATTTAAAGAGCTTCTCCAGCTGCGGCGCTTCCAGGCGGCGCTTACGCTCCTCAGGCGCACGCCGCTATCCGTTTCCGACGTGATCGCCACCGTGGGGTATGAAAACACGAGCTATTTTTACCGCCGCTTTCGCGCGCTTTATCAGATGAGCCCGGGGGAGTACCGCGCCGCCCATGCCGAACACCGGCCGGAAGCGTGAGACGGAAGCTGTGCATGACGATCGATCTGTTTGCAAATAAGGACGTAAGATAACATAAATCGCGTCCTTATTTTTTTATTTTTATCATGTATAATATATATGACAAAATTTGCTCCGGCCGGTATACGGTCGGAAGCTGCTGTATAAGGAGGCATGGCATGCAACAGTCGTATTTGGCCATTGATATCGGCGCGTCGAGCGGACGGCATGTGCTCGGCCGTGTGGAGAACGGCAAGCTTGTCCTCAAAGAGGTATATCGTTTCGAGAACCGCCTGGTGGAGAAAAACGGTCACCTGTGCTGGGATTATGACGCGCTCTTTTCCCATATCCTGGAGGGAATGCGCGCAGCCGGCGCGCAGGGCGAGGCGCCCGCGAGCGTCGGCATCGACACCTGGGGCGTCGATTTTGTCCTTCTGGACGAAGCGGGGCGCGCGCTCGGCGACGCCGTCTCCTACCGCGACGGGCGCACGGAAGGCATGCCCGAGCATATTGACGCGCTCATCGGAGACGCGGCGCTGTACGCGCACACCGGCATTCAGAAGATGGCGTTCAACACCATCTATCAGCTGCAGGCGCTCAAGGAGGAGTCGCCCGAACTCCTCGCGCGCGCAAAGAGGCTTCTGTTTACGCCGGAATACCTGAGCTGGCGCCTGACGGGCAAGCCGGTCAGCGAATATACGATCGCGTCGACAAGCGCGCTTCTGAACGCGCGTACCCGCGACTGGGACGGGGAGCTGATCGCGCGCATGGGACTTGACCGCTCGCTCTTCGGTCCGCTCGTACCGCCGGGAACGGCGGCGGGGAATCTCGCGCCCGGGATCGCGGCCGCGGTCGGCTACGACTGCGAGGTGATCCTCCCCCCCGCGCACGATACGGCGTCCGCCGTGCTCGCCGTGCCGATGGAGGAGGACGCGATCTATCTCAGCTCCGGCACCTGGTCGCTGATCGGCGTGGAACGCGGCGAACCGGACTGCTCCGAGGCGGCGCGGCGCGCAAACTTTACCAATGAAGGCGGCTGGGGCGGCACATACCGCTTCCTTAAAAATATCACGGGCCTGTGGATCCTCCAGTGCGTGCGCCGCGAGCTGGGAGAGGAACACAGCTTTGCCGCGCTGACCGATGCGGCCTGGGCGGCGGAGGAGCGCTACACCGGTACGCTCGATGTGACGGATCCGGCGCTGCTCACGCCGGAGGATATGATCGGCAAAGTGCGCGCCAACTGCGCCCGCCGGGGCGAGAGCTTGCCCGAGACGCCGGGCGAGCTGGCGC
>CAKTWY010000142.1 GCA_934630445.1 uncultured Eubacteriales bacterium | reverse complement strand
GGCCAATACAGCGCTGAAGGCCGACGCAGACGAAGATCAAAGCGGAGAAGCGCCGCACGAAAAATAAGGCAGGCGGCGCCGCGTGTGAAGCGTCAGCTTTCTGAATATACAACCGCCCCGGGCAGCCGTTCAGCGGCTGCCCGGGGCGGTTTTCTATATTGTTTTTTGCTCAGCTTATATCAGATATGCCCGGAATACGTTCATTTCCCGAGCTTTGCGAGAATATCATCCGCAACATACAGCCCATTTGCAGCCGCTTGGGAAAGGGAACGGGTGAAGCCTGCGCCGTCGCCCACTGCATAGATGCCCTCGCAGCCGTCGATCACAAAATTCTCGCATTTCGGCCGCGCGGAGTAGTATTTGCATTCCACGCCGTAGAGGAGCGTGTCGTAGTTGGCCGTGCCTGGGGCGATGTTGTCCAGCGCATAGATGGTCTCGACGATGTTGTCCAGCTGACGCTTGGGCAGGCACAGGCTCAGGTCGCCAGGCACCGCCTCCAGCGTCGGGCGGGTGGTCGACTGCGCCAGGCGCTTTTCCTCGGTTCTGCGCCCGCGCACCAGGTCGCCGAAGCGCTGAACGAGTACGCTGCCGCCGCTGATCAGGTTGGCGAGGTTCGCGATCTCGCGCGCATACTGCACGGGCGCGTTGAACGGCTGTGTGAAACGAATGGTCGACAAAAGCGCGAAGTTGGAGTTCTCCGTCTTTTTATCCGCTCCGCGGTAGGAGTGGCCGTTTACCGTCAGAACCCCGTCGGTGTTTTCCATCACGACCTGTCCGCGCTCATTGAAGCAGAACATGCGCGTCGTGTCGCCGTAGAGCTTGGTGCGATAGCTGATCTTCGGTTCATAGATCTTTTTGGAAAAGCTGTCCCAGACAAGTGCCGGCAGCTCTACGCGCACGCCGATGTCGACCTGGTTGTTGTGCAGCTGTACGTTGTTTTTCCGGCACCAGTCGGCAAAAAAGCGGTTGCCTACGCGGCCGACGGCAAAGATGATCTTTGACGCGCCGAGCGCAAACGTTCCGGAGGCGTTTTGGCAGAAGACCTGGTTGCAGCTCCGGTCCACGTCTGTCACAGTGGTGTTCGTCAGCACCTCGCAGCGTGAGGAAAGCTCCTCGATCAGGCGGCGCATGGTCTCAAAGTTCGCGTCCGTGCCGAGGTGCTTCAGTTCAGCCTGCGCCATGTGCAGGTCGTGCTGCAGGCAGATGCGCTTGAGCTCATTGTCCGGGTGGAAGCGCTCTTTCACCGCGCCGAAGGAGACGAGAATATCGTCCGCCTGCTCGATATAGTCGAGCACCGTTTTTGCCGGCAGGAAATCCGGCAGCCATCCGCCGTATTCGGTCGAGATGACATATTTTCCGTCTGAAAAAGCACCGGCGCCTGCAAGGCCCTCCATGATCGCGCACGATTTGCAGCGGATACAGGTCTGCGCCTTTTTCGTGATGATCGGGCAAACGCGTTTTTCGATCGGATTGCCTTTTTCAATCAGACAAACAGAGAGCGCCCTGTTTTCCCGCGTCAGACGGTACGCCGCCATCAGGCCGCCGATACCGCCGCCGATGATGACGACGTCATATTTTTTCATGCGTTCCTCTTCTTTCCCATTATTTCGTATGAAAAGCGGCGTATGGCCGCAAACCCCAAACGTTCAATAACATAAACGTTCTTGACATAAAATGCAAGTGTTTTTTTGCTTTTTCCAAAAAACTTTACAACGCTCCCTGCGCATACGCTCTTTTTGGTCAGCAGACATCTGTTTTACATTTCCATTCTTTCTTTTATCAATAAAGTGCGATATAATCATTATATCTGTGCATGCTGTATGCGAAAAAGCGGCATGGCTCATACATTTCAGAGGGTCGTTACAGCTTTTATCACGGAGGGATATGCCATGGAGCGGCAAAAACGGATCGAGCTGATCGACGGTGCGCGCGGCCTGTCGATTATTTTGATGATATTCTATCATTTTTTTTATGACCTGGCGGTGTTCTGCGCCTTCCCGTCCTGGATCGTGTACAATCCGCTGTTCAATTTTCTGCAGCCCGTGTTCGCGGGGCTTTTTATCCTGATGTCGGGTGCGTCGGCGATGTTCTCCAGGAGCAATGTGAAGCGCGGACTTAAAATGCTCGCAGGCGGCCTTGCCATATCGCTCGTTACCTGGCTGTTTGACCCCTCGCTTTTCGTCCGCTTCGGTATCCTCCATTTCATGGGCGTGGCAGCGCTGCTCTTCGCCGCGCTGCGGCCTCTGATCACGAAGATCCCATACCAGCAGTACCTGTGGCCGGTGCTGTTTTTCCTTTGCTATTTTGCGCTCAATCGTACATTTGATGTAAAGTATTTAGCCTTTCTTGGCTTCCGCTCGCCGGGCTATGCCTCGTCGGATTATTTTCCCGTTCTGCCCTGGATATTTGTCTATTTCATGGGAACATGGCTCGGCGCGCATATCAAGGCCGGGCGCATGCCGCAGTGGTTTTATGAGACGAGAGCGCCGTTTTTTGCGGCTGTGGGCCGGCATACGCTGTGGATTTATCTGCTCCACCAGCCCATCCTGATGGGCCTGACATATCTCATCCGCTATTTTCAGAGTGTCAGCGCGGTCTTTTTCTTCTGAAAATCTGTCCATATCAGGCCGGGAAAGTGTGTAAAACGGCTTAACAATCGGAAAGAACACAAAAAGCGCGCCATCGGCGCGCTTTTTGCTCTTTCCTTACAGAATCCGGGATCTTACATGCCCTTCTGTACGCTCTCAGCCGCCAGTTCGCGAAAGGGGATAAAGGGCCTGGGCGGCGTGTCATGCGCTCCGAGCATTTTTTCCATCCAGACGATATCGTGCCATTTACCGAGCTTATAGCCGCACTGATGTATATGCGCGGTGAGGGTGTACCCCATCCGCTCATGAAAGGCGACGCTCTCCGGATGCGGATAGACAATGCAGGCGTTCAGGTTTACGACGTTCTGCCGCTGAAGCATCGACTCCAGCGCGAAATATAAGGATTTGCCAAGTCCTTTGCCTTTACAGCCTTCGCGTATATAGATAGACGTTTCGACCGACCAGTCATAGGCTGCGCGGGCGCGAAAAGGGGAGACGTAAGTGTAGCCGGCGATGACGCCGTTCTCCTCCGCCACAAAATAGGGATAGCGCTCGAGCGTCCTGCGGATGCGGCGGGCAAATTCTTCCGCTGTGGGCGGCTCATACTCAAAGGTTATGGCTGTGTTTGTCACATACGGCGCATAGATTGCAGCGAGCGCCGCCGCGTCTGCTTCTCCGGCGATGCGGATGTGCATAGTCAGTTCCTCCTGTCTGTATAACGATCGTGTAAGAACGGCGGAGCAGGCCGCATCCGGCCCGCTCAAACGATCTTTTTCCGGCTCCAGCGGCCGGTGAGATAGTATGCAAAGGAAATGATGAAATTCGCGGCCCAGCCGACCGGCACGGAGATCCATACCGCCTGCACGCCGATCACCGGCGCGAAGGTAAAAGCGAACCAGACACGGATAGAAAGATTGACGAGGTTCGCGGTCGTAAAAACAGCAATGTCGCCCGCACCGCGCAGCACGCCGTCGGTGCACGCCTTCATGCCGATCAGAACATAGAACCAGGAGAGAAAGCGCAGATATGAAAGACCGGTAGCGTATGCGATGCTGCCTTCTGACGCGTCGAGGAAGAGGGTCAACAGCTGTGCGCCAAACGCCTGCAGCGCCGCGCAGATCACCGCCGCGAAAGCGAAGAGAATCAGAAAGCTTGCGTGGTATCCGCGCCGCACGCGCTGCGGCTGGCGCGCGCCCATGTTCTGCGCCGTGAAGGTTGACATTGCGTTTCCGACGCCGATCATCGGTACGATGCAGATCGATTCAAAACGCATCCCGGCCGAAAAGCCCGCGAGCACGGCGGAGCCGAATGAATTTACCACCGACTGCACCAGGAGCATCCCGACGTGAACGATCGACTGCTGGATAATCGACGGAATAGCCATTTTTGTCATCATCAGCGCTTTTGCCGGCGAATAGCGCGCGGCAT
The DNA here is from genome assembly GCA_934630445.1 of uncultured Eubacteriales bacterium. GTDB lineage: Bacteria > Bacillota > Clostridia > Oscillospirales > Butyricicoccaceae > CAKTWY01. The sequence goes on along the minus strand of CAKTWY010000142.1, from coordinate 2,458 downwards.
GCGCCTGGGTGGAATAGGCGCGCAGACGCCGCCGCAGAATGAAAAAAGAGATGACCGCCGATACGCCCTGCGCGATCAGCGTCGCGACTGCGACCCCGGCGACGGCCAGGCGCAGTACAATGACGAAAACAAGGTCAAGCACGATGTTCAGGAGCGAGGAGAAAATCAAAAGCTTCAGCGGCGTGCGGGAATCGCCCAGGGCGTTGAAGATCGCGGATTCGACGTTGTATAAAAACAGAAAGGGCAGTCCCCAGAAATAGATGTCCAGATACAGCCGCGCATCGCCGAAAACATCGGACGGCGTGTTCAGCGCCGTCAGCATTTGCCCGCTGGTCAGCACACCGACCGCGCCGAGCAGCACGCCGAGGGCAAGAAAATTGACGAGAGCGGTCGACACCGCACTTTTCAGGTTGTCAAACTGCCCCGCGCCCAAATACTGGGAGATCACGACCGAACTGCCGATGCCGCCGCCGATTGCGACAGCGATGAACACATTTGTCACCGCGTAGGACGCGCCGACGGATGCGAGCGCACCCTCGCTCACAAATTTCCCGACCACGATGGAGTCGACCATATTGTAAAATTGCTGAAAAAGATTGCCCAGAATGATCGGCAATGCGAAGAGGAGAAGAGACGGCCCAGGCCTGTCTTCAAGCATGTTGTAGCGTTTCATCAGTATCCTACTCAAATATTTTTTTACAAAGCGCGCACGCCGTCGGCGTTGCGGCGGTGCCGCCGAGCGCCGTTTCACGCAGCTCAAAGGGAATGCTGCGCCCCACGCGGCGCATGGCTTCCGCCATTTCGTCAAATGGGATCAGCGTGCGCACGCCGCTCAGCGCGATGTCCGCGCAGGCGAGCGCGTTTGTCACGCCCATGGCGTTGCGGCTCTGGCACGGCGCCTCAACGAGTCCGGCGATCGGATCACAGACGAGCCCGAGCACATTCGCAATCGCGATCGCGGCGGCGGAAAGGCACATTTCCGGCGTGCCGCCCAGCAGTTCGCACACGCCCGAAGCCGCCATGGCGGAAGCGGAGCCGACCTCGGCCTGGCAGCCGCCCTCCGCGCCGGAGACGGATGCGTTGCGCATCAGGAGATATCCCACGGCGGCCGTGTTGAACAGTGCAGCCACCATCTGCGCATCTGAAAAACCGTATTTCTCCTGCAGCGCGACAAACGCCCCGGGGATCACGCCGGATGAACCGGCGGTGGGCGCCGCCACGATCAGGCCCATCGATGCATTCACTTCCAGAACGCCCATCGCATATGCGGCCGCGCGTGCCGCAAGCGGCCCGCTTGCCGTCCGGCCGCGGGCGATATGCGCGCTGACGGCATGCGCCTCGCCGCCGATGAGCCCGCCCATCGAGCGCGTCCGGCTCGTGAGGGCGGTGCGGATCGCTTCTTTCATGATCTCATAAGAGCGTGCCATCTGCGCGCCCGCCTTTTCTCGATCTGTCTCCAGGTGCTCCGCTTCTCGCCGGAGCATGATTTCAGAAATTGCGCAGCCGTGCTCGCTGCAAAGGGCGAGCAGCTCCGCGCCGGTGGTAAAATTCATAAAGGCGTCTCTCCTTATGCCGTTTCAATAACCATCGCGCTGTGGATCTGGGGATGGCGCTCGATCTCCCGCACGACTTCAGCGGGGATGGCGCTGTCCGTCTCGATAATGGTGTAGGCGGTCTCCCCCTTGCTTTCGCGGTACAGGCGCATAAAGGCAATATTGATGCCCGAGCCGCTCAGCGCGCTTGTGATCGCTGCCACCACGCCGGAGGTGTCGCGCTGGCGGATCAGCAGAGTTGTATAATTGCCGTCGATGCGCACCTCCACGCCGTCGATGCGCTCGATGTGCGAGTTCCCGCCGCCGGTTGAGACGCCGCGCACACGCGTTACAGCACCATCCGCTGTTGTGAGCGTGATGTCGACCGTATTCGGATGCAGGTCCGTCTCCTGCGTATTCACCTCAAAGGTATATTCCAGCCCTGCCTGGGCGGCATACTCAAAAGAGTCGCGGATGCGTCTGTCCTCCGTGCTGAAGCCGAGCACCCCTCCGACAAGCGCACGGTCGGTGCCGTGACCCTTATACGTTTTTGCAAAAGAACCGTAAAGTACAAAATCAGCGCGTACGATCCTGGAGCGCGCGAGGCGCCCGGCCAGGAGCGCTATGCGCAGCGCCCCCGCCGTGTGGGAACTGGACGGGCCGATCATGTTCGGGCCAATCACGTCAAAAATGCCGATTTCCTTCATAAGCATGTCCTTTCGGGAAAAACTAACGCCGTGGCATATGGATTTTCCTTGTTTATATGCTCTGCCAAACACGGAGCAGATGGACGATTCAATCACAGGCACAATAGGCATGCACCGTCTCCGACGGTGTGCCATAAAATCCCGGCGCGTCGTCTCAGAGAGACGGCATGCGGATATTTTACCATAAAAGCCTGTGCCCGCAGGCACTGAATCTATATG
>CAKTWY010000141.1 GCA_934630445.1 uncultured Eubacteriales bacterium | reverse complement strand
GGCCTCGGTATCATCCGTAAAAAGCCGGATATTCGTTATCGGGCGATGGAGGACATTGCGGCCATTTCGGCCGTTCAGCACGATATTCTGTGCACGGCGGCGCGATACGTCAAAAACAGAGGCTTTCTTTTATACTCGACATGCACTATAATAAGGGAAGAAAACGAGGACGTGGTGCGCGCATTCCTGTCGGAGCATCCAGCGTTTCAGCTGTGCGAGCAGCGCACGCTCCTGCCGCATCGGGATGGAACCGACGGCTTTTTTATTGCCAAACTCAGGAAAGAGGGTGCGCCCGGAGCGTAGGGCGCGCGGAAGCGGGGAATCATGGACGGACGCAGCGACTTAAAAAGCATGAATATCACCGAGCTGCGCGCGTTTCTTACGCAGCTGGGAGAGAAGCCGTTTCGCGCCGGGCAGGTGTTCCGCTGGGCGCAGGCGGGGGTCACGTCGTTTGACGAGATGACGGACCTGTCCAAGCCCCTTCGGGAAAAGCTCAGCGCGTGCGCGACGCTCGCGCCGCTGTCGGTCAAGCGCCGCCAATGCTCGGCAAAAGACAGCACAGTCAAATATCTCTTTTCACTGGAAGACGGGAACTGCGTCGAGAGCGTGCTGATGAAATATAAGCACGGCTACTCTATCTGTATTTCTACCCAGGTCGGGTGCCGGATGGGCTGCGCGTTCTGCGCTTCCGGGCTCGGCGGCAAGGTGCGCGATCTTGCGCCTTCCGAGATGCTCGGGCAGGTGGCGGCAGCCCAGCGCGACCAGGGCGTACGCATTTCCAACATCGTCCTTATGGGAACGGGCGAACCTCTGGATAATTTTGACAACGTGATGCGCTTTCTCGCGCTCGTGCGCGACGAAAACGGCCTGGGCATCGGGCACAGGCACATCTCCCTTTCCACCTGCGGGCTTGTGCCGATGATCGACGCGCTGGCGGAGCGCTCGCTGCAGATCACGCTCTCCGTCTCTCTGCACGCGCCCAGCCACGAGCTGCGCATGCAGCTGATGCCGGTGGAGCGTGCGTATGACATTCACGCACTTGCCGCCGCCTGCCGCCGCTATTTTGAGAAGACGTCGCGGCGCATCTCCTATGAATATGCCATGATTGCCGGCATGAACGACACGCCCGCGCACGCGCGGGAGCTTGCCAGGCTTCTTGCCGGGCAGCAATGTCACATCAACCTCATCCCGCTCAATCACGTTGATGAAAGCCCGTTTGCGCCGTCCGCTCCCGGAGCGGTGCAGACGTTCGTGAAGATATTGGAGGAGCGGGGCTTTGCTGTCACGGTCAGGCGGCGGCTCGGTTCAGATATCGATGCTTCCTGCGGGCAGCTGCGGCGCAGGGCAATGAAAGACGAGGCGGAACGCACATGAAAATTTGGGGTGCAACGGATAAGGGGAAAATGCGCTCGAACAATCAGGATTATTTTTTGACGGAGCATCTGTTTGAGGGCAGGCTTTCGCTCAGCGTGGTGTGTGACGGAATGGGCGGCGCTTCAGGCGGGCATGTGGCCAGCCGTATGGCGGCCGATATCTTTATAGATACCGTGCGTGAAACCGAAAAGCCCCCTGTGCCGTCTAAAAACATGAAAAAGCTCCTGAAAGACGCGCTGGAGCGTGCAAACGCCCAGGTGTATGAAAAGTCGATCACGAGCGCAGGCCTTGCGGGAATGGGAACGACGCTTGTCGCGCTTGCATACGCGCAGGGAGCTGCGATGATCGCCAATGTCGGCGACAGCCGGGCCTATCTGATCGATGAGGGCGGTATCCGCCGCATCACCAAGGACCATTCTGTTGTTGAGGAGATGGTCATGAGCGGCGCGATCACTGAGGCGCAGGCGCGTACGCATGCGGAGAAGAACCTGATCACGCGCGCGCTCGGCACAGAGCCTGACGTCGAGGCGGATTATTATGAGCATACGCCCCAGGCAGGGCAATACATCCTGCTGTGTACGGACGGCCTTTCCAACCTCGTTACCGAGCAGGAAATGCTTTTCGAGGTGATACATGACGGAAACGTCGACAGCTGCTGTCAGCGGCTGATCGGGATCGCGAACGACCGCGGCGGCTACGACAACATCACAGTCGTCCTCTGGGCATTCTGAGTGAGGTGAGCACATGGACAGATACATAGGGAAGCTTCTCGACAACCGGTACGAGATCCTCGAGGTGATCGGCACGGGCGGGATGGCGGTCGTATACAAGGCGCGCTGCCACCGGCTCAACCGCAATGTCGCAGTCAAGCTGCTGAAAGACGAGCATGTCAAGGATGCGGAGTTCCGCCGCCGGTTTCATGACGAATCACAGGCGGTGGCGATGCTTTCGCATCCGAATATCGTTTCGGTATACGACGTGTCGAGCACGGGCGATAACGAATATATCGTCATGGAGCTGATCGACGGCATCACGCTCAAGGAATATCTGAAACACAAAGGCGCGCTGCCCTGGAAGGAAGCGCTCTACATTACGATACAGATTGCAAAGGCCCTCGCGCACGCGCACAGCCGGGGCATCATCCACCGCGACATCAAGCCGCACAACATTATGGTCTGCCGGGACGGCACGATCAAGGTTGCGGATTTCGGCATTGCCCGGCTGATGATGCAGAAGCAGGCGACCCTGGTGCAGGAGACGCTTGGCTCCGTACACTACATCGCGCCCGAGCAGGCGCGCGGCGGGTATGTCGATGCGCGTGCGGATATCTATTCACTCGGCGTGGTTCTCTACGAGATGCTGACCGGCCGCCTTCCTTTCGAAGGGGACACGCCTGTCGCTGTTGCCATGCAGCATATGACGGCCGTGGCGGTCAGCCCGCGCGACCTTGTGCCAAGCCTCCCCGCATCCATCGAAACAGTGACGATGAAGGCGATGAACCCCGATCTTGACGTGCGCTACGCCTCTGCCGAGCAGATGCTCGCAGACCTTGAAAAAGTTAAGACCAACCCCGATATCGTCTTTGATTATGATCTGGAGGCGGTGCGCGGGCGTTCAAAGGATGCAGATCCTTTCGGCTCGACGCAGAAAATACGCAATGTACATGCTGTTTCCAAGCGCCAGGCAGCGGAAAAGGCCGCTGCGCGCAAGGGCGGCAGGCGCCCGGCGAGGGAAGAGCAGGGATACGACGATTACGATGAGGATGAACGCAAAGGCGGCGCCGCACGTGTGGCGACGACAGTGATCATCACGCTTCTGACCGTGGGCGTGTTTATCGGTGGGATCGTCTTTTTTGCCTGGTCGCTTATCGATCCGTCCAAAGGCGGCGGAGGAACGGAGGCGGACCGTGCTCCCAATCTTGTCGGTATGATGCTTGCGGATATTGAGCTTGACAATGAATTAAATGAGAAATACGACATCCGTGTGGCGGAGCGCGTCTACAGCGAGACTGAACCGGAGGGAAAAGTGCTTGACCAGTCGCCGAAGGCCGACCGCAAGCTCGGTGAGGGCGGCGTGATCGAACTGACAGTTTCCAGCGGTCAAAAAGCGTTCCAGTTGATCGACTACTCCAACCTTGAATACCGCCAGGTGGAGACGGAGCTGCAGCGTCTGGGCCTGCTGTTCCGTGAGACGCACGAGCAGTCGGATACGGTGCTGAAGGATTATGTGATCCGTACGGAGCCGGCCGAGGGCACACCGGTGAGAGAAGGCGACGTCATTACTGTCGTCATCAGCCTGGGTAAGAATGTTGAAAAGGTCAAGGTGCCCAATATTCTCGGCCAGTCCGAGGAGAAGGCGCGGAAAATGATCACGGATGCGGGCATGGAACCGGGTAATGTCACACAAAGTGAGAGCGACGAGCCGGCCGGCACTGTCATCCGGCAGAATATTGCGGCGGATACTGAGGTCAACGAGAAGACGGCGCTCGATTTTGAGGTGAGTTCCGGCCCTGCGGCGCCCGACGAACCGGGAACCGGCACGCCAGATGACCCCGACGGAAACGGCGGTGGAACGCAGCCGCCCGACCAGCCGGATGACAACGAGCCGAAATATGCCACGCTGACATATGTGTTTCCGGCAGATTCGTCGGGAGATCTTGAGATCACTGTAAAGCTCAACGGCAAGGAAGTGCACGCGCAGACTTACAAGGCCTCAGACAAGCAGATGTCGCTGACATTTAAAGGAACTGGCTCTGCTTTTGCAGCCGTCTATGTAAACGGCAAGCTTGCCGCGGAGAAGATCCTTACGTTTGAATAAAAAATATATTTTGTACCGCATGCGCGGCGGTTGCCCGTCAGGGCGAGGCGCGCGCGAATGAAATCGGAGTTTAGCGCATTTTGCGCCGCAAACGTGCGGCGCAAAATGCGCTAAAAAAGAAAGGAGCGTATCCGTTGCCGGAAGGGATGATTTTAAAAGGCATCGGCGGATTTTATTACGTCGATACGGGCGAGATAGTAGTGGAGTGCCGTGCGCGGGGACGCTTTCGCAAAAATAAAGAGAAGCCACTGCCCGGGGATCGGGTTGAGATCGATATCGGCGCAGACGCAACCGGATACGTGACCAAGATCCTTCCGAGGACGAGCGAGCTGCTGCGCCCGCCGGTGGCAAATCTCGACTGTATTGTTGCGGTGATATCGCAGGCGCCCCCTGTGACGGACCTTTTTCTCATCGACAAGATCACGGTCATCGCGTGCCATAAAAAAATCGAACCCGTCATTTGCATCAACAAATGCGATCTTGAGCAGGGTGAGGCCCTTTTTGAGACGTATTCCGGCGCGGGCTTTGCCACCTTTCGCATCAGCGCGGAGACGGGCGAGGGCGTGGCGGCACTCCGCGAGCATATCAGGGGCAAATTTTCGGTCTTTACAGGCAATTCCGGCGTTGGGAAATCGAGCCTGCTGAACCGCCTTTGCCCGGATTTTCATTTTGAAGTGGGTGACATCAGCAGGATCAACCGCGGGCGCAACACAACGCGCCAGGTTGAGATCGTCCGCATGGCGGACGGCACGATGCTTGCCGATACGCCGGGCTTTTCCTCCTTTGATACCGAGCGGATGGACATGGTGTATAAAGAGGAGCTGGAGCGGGCGTTTCCCGAGTTTGAGCCTTATCTGGGGCAGTGCAGGTTTACGGGCTGCGCGCACGTCAAGGAGAAGGGCTGCGCCGTGCGGGCGGCTGTGGAGTCGGGGCGCATCGGCCCCAGCCGGTATGAGAGTTATTGCATGCTTTATCAGAGTGTGAAAGATATCAAAGAATGGGAGCGAGCGCGTGCAGACAGCACGGGAATCAAATGAATAAAACAGTCTTTATCATCGGTTCTGCGCCCGAGGCGGATACAGCCTATGTGCGCAAAATGTATGAAACATACGACAGCCCTTATGTCATTTGCGCCGATGGCGGCGCGCGGCATGCCCGGCGCCACCATATCCCTGTCGATCTTCTGATCGGAGACGGCGATTCGCTGGAGGAAGCGCTTGCATGTGAGTATATCCGTCTGCCGACGCATAAAGACGACACGGATATCAAGACGTGTGTGCACGAGGCGCTTGCACGCGGCGGGGAGCATATCGTGCTTGTGTGCGTCAGCGGAGGCCGGGCGGACCATTACCTGGCCAATCTCGCGCTGCTTGAGAGTATCGCAGAGGCGGGCGGAAGCGGCGAGATCTACGATGCGCAGAACCGCATCCGCTTCTTCGGTTCCGGCACGGTCGCCGTCGGGAGGAACGCGGCGTACCGCTATGTGGGGATTGTTCCGCTCGATTATCGCGTGGAGGGCGTCACGCTGCGCGGCTTTGCCTACCCGCTCGAGCGCGCCACGCTCAGACGAGAGGATATTCATACAACGTCGACTGAGCAGCTGGAGGAGACGGGCACGGTCACAGTCGAGTCCGGGCGGTATTACCGGATCGAGTCGAGCGATCAGCACTGAGGAGGAGAGACGGATGGATGCTTCCATGATCGGCATTTCTGTAATCGGCGGTGCGGACGGACCGACGGCAATCTTTGTCACAGGCGGGTGGGGCGGCGCGCTCGCGGCGGCAGTCCTGCTTTTGCTTGCTGCAGTGTTTATTGCCGTATGGCTTTATCGAAGGAAGAAGTAAGGCGGCGCTTTTGTGCAGCACGGTATTTTGCAGATGTAAACCGTGAGCCCCGGCGGAGCAGCGCGCTCCGCCGGGGCTTTTTGCAGCTTGGTCACATACGCGGCATGAATGCACGTATTATGTGCAGACAATCATTTTCACGGTGGGATATTGACGTTTTCCGCTGAAGATGATATGGTAGTGGTGTCCTGAATGGAGGCGTTTGTAGAAGGGGCTATTCGCCTTACAAAACGCAGCCTGAGCAGAGTATTTGCCGCCATACCGCGCAGGAATTTCTTGTATTCCGGCAGGAACGCGGCGGTTTTTTGTCCGCTGAGGCAGAGGACAACGCACAAACATCCCTTTGCATTGCCGACAGACGGATTGCCGTTTACCCGCGTGGGGGATAGATTCAGACACGTTTATTTTGGCGCTCCAATCAGCGGGCCGTGTGTTTTTCGGTTCGCGCAGGACGGGGCATAAGATGCTTTGAGAGCCGTGCACAGGCGCGCTATATGCG
>CAKTWY010000140.1 GCA_934630445.1 uncultured Eubacteriales bacterium | reverse complement strand
ACACTTACCTGCACGGCGAATGGACTCCCGGCTGGGCGCTGGTGGTCCTTGCATCCTGCGTAGGGCTTTCGATACCACTGATTATCGTCAGAAAGGTCCCGTCCCTCAGAGAGGAAGCCCGCCGAAGGTTCCACATGTGAGACAACAGGCGGCGACTGTATAACAAAAGAGCAGACGCTGATGCGTCTGCTCTTTTACATGGTACGCCCGACGGGATTCGAACCCACGACCTTCAGAGTCGGAGTTATAATTTTACCGTTTTGCAGCGTCTCGTAAAATGCCGCAAAGCCGCATGATTGCTAGCTTTTTTCTAATGGTACGTTTTGGAACGTGACGTATTTTAGTTGAACTTTTCGGGTAGTAGTTGAACTTTTGTTGAACTAAAAAAAGGGGCCGGGAGATAAGCTCCCGGCCCGCTTTGCTTTCAGCTCCACGCTATATTCAGTTTCTTCTTATTCTGCGCGCAGTCAGCAAGATACAGGTTGATAAGAGTCTGATACGGGATACCCGAACTGTTCGACTGTTCCTTGAAATAGTCGATAGTGTCGCTGTCGATATTTATCGTTATCTGCTTTTTAAGCTTCTTGGTGTACGGATTCTTAACCGCGTTGGTGAAGTCGTATTCATCCATCATGTTAATCACTCCCATCCTTGATATTGCGCGGACTCGTTTCGGGTCGCCTTTCGAGCTGATATAATGCGTATAACCGTTTCTGACTCCCTGTAGCAATGACAGACTACAAGCAGATTCGCCTGGCGGCTCATACCGAGAATGATAAACCGCTCTTCATCCTGTGAGTGCTCGGGATCCGGTATCACCAGCGCCTCAGCATCGTAGAAAACCGTCTGAGCTTCCTCAAAGGATATTTTGTGCTTGCGCTTATTGATAGTATTCTTATTTTCGTCCCATTCAAACCTTATAGTTTCCATAGTTATATTATAATTATATTCTAATTATCTGTCAAGGTGCAAGTCCCGCGCCCGTTTGTCCCGGGCGGCCTGGGTTTCTATGGCGCGCTCGATGAACGCCTCCACCGTTTCCCCGGCGCTCTCGGCGGCGCTGCGGGCCTCGGTGAGCGCTTTGGCCGTGAGCAGTGCGCCGCCCACCTGAACCGCTACACCGCTCACAGCAGCGTCTATGGCCTCGTTCACAAAGGCGTTGACGCTTTGCCCTCGGCTGTCTGCAAGCGCCTTCAGCTCGGCCTTGCGTCCCTTCGGCACCGTCAACTCTATCCGGTCATAATTGTCCTTGACGTATTTGTGTACGGCGCGCTGCTGCGCCTTCGACACCGCCATGCACTCCACTCCTTCCGGGAGCGGCAAAAACTTTGCCCTCTCCTCCCATTGTAGCTATATTATACCTCACAAATCTACTCCCGTAAATAGAAATAATCGACAAATATATTCCCGTAAATATGTCTATTCCGTCTATTGATATATTCCCGTAAATATAGTAAAATACAATCACAGCAAGGGAGAGACAAGGCGGACGAAGTAAGCGAGAGCTGAAACAAGAACGCAAGGTCAGACCGGGGCGGGATGCGATAAGACGACCCACCGAGGCGCGCGCAAGGCCTCCCGGCTCTCTCCCCAAATGAGGAGGTACACACATGAGCACAAACGAGATTGCCGCGAAGTGCCGCGAGCTGCGGCAGCTGCAAGCCCTCATCGACGAAGCGCAGGCCGAGGCCGACGCCATCAAGGATGCGCTCAAGGCCGCTATGGGCGACGCAGAGGAGTTGCGGGCCGGGGAGTACAAAGTCACATGGAAAACCGTCAAGGCTGTTAAACTCGACGTGAGCGCCCTCAAAACGGCCCTGCCGGACGTAGCTGCCAGATTCAGCCGTGAAAGCGTCACGAGGCGCTTCTGCGTAGCATGAGCGGCGGAGTATACGCACAGGTCGTTGAGGCCTGCCGCCTGCGTGAGTGGTCGCCTGACAGACGCGAGTTTCTCCGCGGGATGATGGACGTGTTCGGAGCCAGACCCGTAAAAGGAGATGGCGACAACCTTGTCGAGTTCCTTCAAGCTGTATATAACGCCGGGCGGGTACACGGTATCCGCGAGGAGCGCGCGCGGCGCGCGCAAAGCTAAAAAGGGGACGCAAACGCGTCCCCTTTTTGGGGAAAAAGCTTTGGAATTTTCGCGGCTTCCTCACGGCTTCCTCACGGATCGCTCGGAGTTCCCTCGTTGTTCCTTGCATTTGCTATTTCGCAATATAGCAAAAATGGCACTTGTTATTATCGTACCTGTCTTGCAGCTGTTTGGGGGAGATCGTCTTGCTTCGCTCTCGGCTTGCGGAAAAACGCGGCGCTATTCGTTCCCATACAACTTCAGCCAGTCGTCAAGCCGCATGGTCACAAGCCACGGCTCACGGCTGCGCCGGTGGAACACGGCGGGCGCGCCGTCATGGAAGCGCTCTGAATCCCTCGCGGCCTGTGCCATTGCCTCAGGCACGTTGAGCCGTTCAACGCGCTTGCACTCGATATGTACGCCCGGAAGCCCGGTCAAATCCGGCTCCGAGCCGAAGGAGCGGGACACGCCCGCGTGTACGTCATAGCCGTGGTTCTGTAGTATGCGGGCAAGCTCCAGCTCCCCCGCCCGTCCCTTGCGCTGTGATATCGTCCCCATGTGGTCACCTCCTGAAACACGGTTTTATAGGGGTACCGCCGTATATGGCCGCGGCAAAGTGCTCCAACGCTCGAGCCTCGCGCTTGTACACGCTGCGCGAGTCGGCATAATAGTATTCTGCCCTTAGCCGCTCCACAGCGCCGCGCTGTCGCGTAATATGCATGACCTCGAGCACGTGCCGCTCGTCGGTAGTGAGCGAGTCCAGCGCGTGCCTGACGATGCTGACGTCTAGCTCGGTCATCTTCAGCTGGAGCCGAAGATTGTCCCTGCGCTGTATGAGGCTCTCTATGCGGTCCTCGTCTCTGCCGCCGGGCATCCTATCTAGGCGCGACGTGCGCGCTGAAGTCAGCGCCAGATCAAGACGCCGTATCTCGTCCGGAATAGTTTCCAGCGCTGCGCACTGCGCTCTGTGTTGGCGGAGCCTCTCACGCGCGCCCCGGCACTGCTCTTTTGTCATCTCCGTTCACTCCTCCATAAAGCCGTAGCTTTTTTTCGAACCCGACGCTTTGTGCGTGTCTGCTCACTCCTAAGGCCGCAACTTCTTATTACCATACTCAAGCAACATATTTATCTTGCTTTGGCGAGCCTTTTCAAACTCATCTGGTGTCAACCGGTTGCCCCCGTCATTCTCTTTCCCACTGTCTTTGCTACTGATAGCTGCGTCTGTTTTTGTGTATGTAGATTCTGTTGCGGTTGATGTTGTGGTTTTAGATGCGGTTGCGGTTGGGGTTATTGTTTGCATGCTGGTGCATGCACATGCTTGCTCATGCGCTTGCAAACCATCCCTCCAACTCTCAAAGCTCAGCGGCTCATCACCACGGTCTCGGCAGGCTTTGATGTAGCCGCCGTATTTTCGTTTCATGATTTGCTCGTTGTACTTTACCGCATCTCTGTCGAGCTTTGGACGAATTATATCGAATATGATAGAGGCTGTACCTTCAAGCGGCAGCAACTCGCCCGTTCGACAATATGCTATCATCGCTTTAATGAGCACGCCGGCCTCTGAGTCGCTGACCCGCTCAAACGCCGCCGCTTCGTCGAAATAAAACATAAATCCCGGACGTTTACTCATTGTAATCAAGCTCCATCTGTCCATCACCGGGGATTCTGTTCATAGCCTCTGCAACGCGCAGTATCTCAATGCCGCGGCGTCGCAGCGAACGTATACAGCGCGCCTTCTCCTCGTCGTTTGAGGGCATATAGAAGCCATTGAGTGTGTCCGAGCATATCGGCACACCGCTCAGCCGCTCGGCGGATATGCGTGCCTGTATAGTCCGCGTGTCAAGTCCCGTTAGCTGGGACAGTTGTCGGCTCGTGAGTCCGTTCTCCGCGCCGACGGCGAGCAGCTCGGCTATCGAGCGTTGACCTCCCGGGGCGGCTGTGGTAAACTGATTTGTGGACGACGTGGCCGCGCTGTTATGCACCCGTGTGTCCTCTACCCGCTTTGGTGTTGCCGCACCGGGGCGGGTTTTGTCGTATCTGCTCATGCGCCAAGCCCTCCCAACATTTCGAGCAGCCGCTCGTAGTTGATGAGACATTTTCGGCCTGCGTAAATGCACGGCAGCTTCTTCTGCTTCTCGAGCAACCGGAGCGTGTACTCGCTGAGCGGCCCGAGCCGCGCCGCCTCTCGTATCGATACCATGCGCGGGGGCTCACTCTGCGTCATTGTTTTCGCCTCCACGCTCTGGCTGCTCTTGCTCGAGTTGTGCGGCCTTGCGTTCCCAATATCGGCGGTTGCTTTCCCGGACCTTCTCCGGATTTTTGCGCCGCCATTCTCGAAGGTATGCCCTCTGTGCCTCTTTGGCCTGATTGCTTAACTCTGTCATAAAATCGCCCTTTCTTTTTTTATTTGCTCTTGCGCTTTTCCTTGCCTTGCGATATAATCTTATCATATAAGATTCATTTTGCCTAACAACTATTATGCGTTAAAATTGATTTAATGGGGTGGGGAAATGCCAAGAAAGCAATCCGAAATTAACATTGAAAGTGCTTTTAGAATTAAAGAGCTTCTTCATGACCACGAAATGACACAAAAACAGTTGGCTGGTAAATTGCATTATTCTGAACAACATATTTCTCTTATCCTCACGGGCAAGCGTCCGCTTCCAGTAGAAACAGCAAAAGAGATAGCGAAGCTTTTCCCGCCAGTGCGCTTTGAGTGGATTATGGTCTACGATGATTTTAGGACACCAACAGAGTATAAAGAATTTCCACATGCCAAAGCCGCCGTTGATAAGCAATTTGCAAAGCAAGCCCTTACAATGCTCGCCGATACATTGGGATACAAATTTAAGATTTCCGGAAGTCATGGAGTTCCTTTTTCCCTTGACGAAGTAATGGGAGTATCCGACGAAACAAGAGAGCTGCTTGCAAAACACGCCGATGCAATACGTGGCGACTGTAAATATGAAGTGACCCGCAACGGTATCCACATGGCCGACATTAGCATAAACGAGTTCAATTCATTAGTTTTGGAAATAAAAGATTTTACAGAGTTTAAGCTTTCAAAGCTATGCAAGGAGGCGTCCACAAATGGCTAACCTTCAGGAGCGCAGGGACAAGACGGGCAGGCTCATTTCCTACTCCATCCGCGTCCACCGCGGGCGCGGGCTGGACGGGCGTCAGCTTAAGCCGTGGACGGCCACCTTCGACGTCGTACCCACGTGGAGCGAAAAGACCGCGCGAAAAAAGGCCGAGGCTTTCGCCGCGACCTTTGAAAAGCAGTGTCGGGAGGGCTTGGCTTCTGATACCCGCCAGACCTTCGAGCAGCACGCCGAGTATGTCCTCGTCCTGAAGGAGCGGCGCGGCGACGCACACAAGACCATAGTCGACTACCGCAACATGACCGAGCGCATATACCCCGAGCTGGGCCACATAAAACTGCGCGACTTGCAGGCGCACCACCTGAACGAGTTTTACGGCAAGCTCATGCAGCCGGGGCAGAACAAGCGCACAGGCGGCGGACTGAGTGCAAAAAGCGTGCTGCGCTATCACAGGTTTATTTCGATCGTGCTCGCTCAGGCGGTCAAAGAGGGGCTCGTCCCCTTCAACGCCGCCTCCCGCGCCGAGCCCCCGCGGGCGGAGCGGAAAGAGGCAAACTACTTGCAGCCAGCCGACATAGATGCGATAAACGCCGCGCTCAGTACCGAGCCGCTCAAATGGCAGGCGCTTGTACACCTGCTAATGATTACAGGTGCAAGGCGTGGAGAGGTGCTCGGCCTGAAGTGGGAGGATGTGGACTCTGCCCGCTCGCGGGTGTTCATCTGCCGCAGTATCTCATACACCCCCGATAAGGGCGTTTATGAGGGCAGGCCGAAAACCAAGTCCAGCGAGCGCTATGTTGCCATACCGCCGGAGACCATCTCCATGCTGAAGGATTACCGTGTCCGGCAGCTTGAGGAGCGGTTCCGGCTCGGCGAGTATTATCAGGATCGCGGCTATGTGTTCACGCGGGACGACGGCGCGCCGATGCACCCGGACAGCGTGACGACATGGCTTGACCGCTTCTCCAAGCGCCACGGCCTGCCGCACATAAACCCCCACGCCTTCCGGCACACAATGGCCTCAATGCTCTACTTCGGCGGCATGGACAGCGTGAGCATATCAAAGCGCCTCGGCCACGCGCAGGTCAGCACGACCTCAGACATATACGCGCACGTCATAGCTCAGGCAGACGCCCAGAGCGCCGACATGCTCTCGGATATCTACTTCAAAAAGGCTCAAACCGGTTGAATTTTGGAGGCTAGTTGAACTTTTGTTGAACTTCTCGCTCCGCGTGAAAATCCAAATAGCCCAAAAAGTAAGAAAAACCGCCTGTTTCAAACGAAACAAGCGGTTTTTTGTGGTACGCCCGATGCGATTCGAACGCACGACCTTCAGAGTCGGAGTCTGACACTCTATCCAGCTGAGCTACGGGCGC
>CAKTWY010000139.1 GCA_934630445.1 uncultured Eubacteriales bacterium | reverse complement strand
AAAGCTGGCGATCGTTCCCATCCTGCGCGCAGGCCTGGGTATGGTCGACGGCATGCTCTCCCTGATCCCGGCGGCGAAGGTCGGCCATATCGGCCTTTATCGCGATCCGGAAACGCTCAAGCCCGTTGAATATTACTGCAAGCTTCCCTCCGACATCAGCGAACGCGACGTCATCATAGTCGATCCGATGCTCGCGACGGGCGGTTCGGCGTCTGCCGCTATTCAGTTTTTGAAAAATTACGGCGTGAAGCACATCAAGCTCATGAACATCATCGCCGCGCCCGAGGGCGTTGAAGTGATCCAGAAGGAGCATCCCGACGTAGAGCTGTTCTGCGCGGCGCTTGATGAAAAGCTGAACGAACACGGCTATATCGTTCCCGGTCTCGGTGACGCGGGCGACAGGATCTACGGCACAAAGTAAGAACGTTTCTGCATATCATCTCAAAGACCGCGGCAAAAGCCGCGGTCTTTTTCTGTCCGGGAGAGCTAGCTGTGATTTTTGGCGCCGGCCTGTGCGGCAAGGCTGTTGCGCTCCCAGAAAACGCCGCCCGAATACCCCTGAATGGACGCGTCTCCCTCTGCGCGTGCGAGGCGCTTCTCGGCGAGTGCACAGTAAAATTCGTTTTGTTCGATTCCAATATAGTGTCGGCCGAGCTTTTTTGCAGTGACGCTCGTCGTGCCGGAGCCGAGAAAGGGGTCGAACACCACGTCGCCCGGAGAAGAGCTTGCAAGAATGAGCTTTGCGATGAGTTTTTCCGGCTTCTGCGTCGGATGGGCGGTGTTTTCCGGCATGGACCAGAAAGGGATTGTGATATCATCCCAGAAGTTGGACGGGCAGGTGTCGCGCCAGCTGCCGCGCGGCGTTTCCACCCAATCTTTCGGCGCGCCGTCCTCGCGGTACGGCGCGATCACACGCCGGCGCGTTTTGACCGCGTCCAGATGGAAAACATAGTCCTTTCCGCGCACGGCAAACCAGATGTCCTCCATCCCGTTCTTCCAGTTGCGCATTGCGCCGCGGCCTTTTTCGCGCTGCCAGGTGATGCGGTTTTTCACGGTGAAATATTCCCCGAGCACGTTGCCGATCACAAGGCTTGTGCGCCAGTCACAGCAGATATAGACGGATGCGTGCTGAGACAAAAGCGGCAGCGCCGCCTCGATCCACCGGCGCGTGTACGCGGCGTAGCTGTCCGCGTCCTGCGCGGAAAACAGCGTGCCGTGATAGTCCTTGCGCAGGTTGTAGGGCGGGTCTGCGACCATGAGGTCCACGCATCCCGGCGGCAGGAGCGGGCAGACAGACAGCATATCGCCGAGGATCGTGCGGTTCACGGCTGCGGACAATTCGGCGGGCTGCGTCAGACGCAGGCAGCGTGAGAGATACTGCGTCTGTTCCTCCTCTGTCAGCGTGACAGATCTGTTGTTGGGCGATGGGGTCTTCATCGGCGTTCCTCCTTGCGCGCGGCTTCGGCGGCAGGCTGCGTGAGCGGGAGCAGGACAGAAAATTCGCTGCCCACGCCCTTTGTGCTTTTGACTTCGACGCTTCCGCCGTGCGCCTCGGCGATCCATTTGACGTAGGAAAGGCCGAGACCGAAGCTGTCTCCCTGCGCTTTGGAGCGCGCTGCATCTTCACGGAAAAAGCGGTTGAAAATACGGGTCAGGTTCTCCTCAGCAATGCCGACGCCGTCGTCGGATACGCTGATGCGCGCGTATGCGCCCTCACATGTAAGGGAAAGCATCACAAAGCCGCCTTCCCGCCCGTAGCGGATGGCGTTTGTCATCAGGTTGATGAGAAGACGCAGCACCTGCGTTTCGTCAGCCTGGATGGTGACATCGGGGGCGAGCTTTTGAATCACGCGGATACGGCGCGCGTCTGCGCGCGGCTGCATTTCCTCCGCGACGCCCTCGCACAGTGCGCTGAGGGAAACGGGTTCGAGCGCGAGCGGAGAAGGGGAGGCGGTACTCCGCGAGAGCTCCAGCAGTTGGGATACAAGAGCAGACATACGCCGCGCCTGAAGCGCGACGCTTTCAAGCGCACGGCGCTCGTCCTCCGGCGTTTTGCCGCTTTCAAGCGCATACTCACACTGCGACAGAATGACGGAGATCGGTGTACGCAGCTCGTGGGAGACATCGGAAGTGAACTGCCGTTCGTTTTCAAACGTGCGCTCAAGGCGCTCGATCATATGGTTCAGCGTGCAGGCGAGGTCAAAAAGCTCGTCCTTCGAAGCATGCAGCTCGATGCGCCGCGACAGGTCGCCGCCGGAGCTGATGTTCTCCGCCGCCGCGCGGATGCGCGCGATGGGGGCGAAGGCGCGCTTTGTGATCATGTATCCGCCGAGGATCGCCAGCGCGATGAGCGCGGGCAGGGCGATGAGCGCGGTTCGAGTGACTGCGCTTACGAGCGAGCGTCCAGTGCCGAGCGCATATACGCCGCGGATCCACAGACCGGTTGCGTCCGGGTGGCGCAGATAGAGGTCGTACACGCGGAATGTTTCCACGGCGCCCTCGGCTGTCTGCAGCTCGTCGGATAAAAGCGGCGTCGCCGCGGGGAAACCTGTCGGCGCTGTTCCGGCGAGCGGCGTTCCCTTCGGACCGTAAAGCAGGATCGCCACGCCGTTTATGTAAAAGTCAAAATCCGGGTCGATTTCAATGCGGTCGTCAAAATAGGAGATGCCCTCCGCAGCGTCCTTTACGGCTTTTTCAAGCGCCGTGTTGGTCATGCTCTGCGACTGAAAGTCCGCCGTAAACAGGAGAAAGGCGCACACGAGCGCCGTCATCGATATGAGAATGGCCGCGTAAAAAAGCGTTACGCGCTGCTTGATCGACAGCCCTTTCATCATTCCTCCCGCACCACATAACCGACGCCGCGCACCGTATGAATCAGTTTTTGATCAAAATCCGCATCGACTTTTTTGCGCAGGCAGCGGATATACACGTCGATGACATTCGACGCTCCTTCGTAGTCGTAGTTCCAGATATGCTGTCCGATTTTGTCGCGGCTCAGGACAACGCCGCGGTTGCGCATCAGGTATTCCAGAACGGAAAATTCCTTCTGCGACAGGGAGAGCGCACGCCCGGCGCGCACTGCGGTGCGCGCTTTTATATCGAGCGAGAGGTCGCCGAGCGTGAGGATATCCGCGCCCGGATCGGCCGACTGGCGGCGCAGAAGCGCGCGCACGCGCGCAAGAAGCTCTTCAAACGCGAAGGGCTTGACAAGATAATCGTCCGCGCCGCAGTCGAGGCCCGTCACACGGTCATGCACCGTGCCGAGCGCCGTCAGGAGAAGCACCGGCGTGGCGTTCCTTTCGCTGCGCATCTGCCGCAGGACGGACAGCCCGTCGCGCTTTGGGAGGAGGATATCGAGAATCACAGCGTCGTATTCCGCTGCGGCGAGGTAGACGAGCGCGTCCTCGCCGTCGGCGCATGCGTCGACACTGTACCCTTCGCCGGACAGCCGCTTCGCGGTGATCGTGCGCAGGCTTTCCTCATCCTCTACCAGTAAAAGTCTCATATGCTTTCCCTCCTGTCTTTTTCGGGGGCGCCGGCGTCCTTTTCTCAAATCCCAATTCGTGCAGCACCGGGCCGCCGTCGATAACTTGATCATAGGCACCGGGAACCTGTGTAAAGCCATTCTTTGCATAAAGGCGGATCGCCGGAACATTGATGTCTGCCGCCAAAAGCCGCAGATACGCGGCGCCCAGAGCGCCGGCGCAGGCGACGGCCTTTGCCAGCGCAAGCGTGCCGACCCCTTTCCTCCAATCATTGACGTTCACCCCAAAGCGCTCCACGTAGAGGGCGCGGGTGTCCGGACAACTCCACTGCATACAGCCTGCCCCCGCGCTGGAAGCGCACAAGGCAAACGCCGCGGCGATATCGCATCCATCCGTCAGCCCATACAGGCGGCTGCAGGCAATATCGTCGGCGAAGAAGGCGCATGGATAGATTTCATCCCAGATTTGAATATTCTTTTCTTCCATGCCGGCAATGATTTTTCCATACATTGCCTTCAGCTGCGGCAGGTCGCTCGTATGCGCCAGTCTCAAATCCATATAAACGCTCCTGTAAACAAAAATCCATATAATATATAGTTTAAATGCTGATGAAGCGAATGTCAAACAGCGCAAGCAATTCCAAGAAAAAATTCCCTTGACAATTGATACGAATTCGTACTATAATGCGAAAGTACGAATTCGTATTATGGTCGGAGGGAGAACGATGAATCAGGATTATGCATTGATACGCAGGCTGATGCTCGCCAACACCAGGATCGACGGCGCGTATTACTTTTTTTCCCGCAGGCTGGGGATCAAGGAAAATATCCTGACGCTGCTATATGCGCTGGATGACGGAGCGCCGCATTCGCAGAAACAGATCTGCAGAGATTGGCTGATCCCGAAGACCACGATCAATACCAACGTCAGGGAACTGGTGGACGCTGGGTACGTGATGCTCTATTCAGGGGCAGGCACGCGCGAAAAGACCATTGGCCTTACCGATGCCGGCAAGGCCTATACGGAAAAGATGATGAAACGCGTATATGAGGCGGAGCAGGCGGCGATAGAAAAGACGCTGCGCAGATATTCCGCCGAATTTGTCGAAGCGATGGACTATTTTGCCGACTGTATCTGCAGCGAATTTCAAAACCGCCTGGCGGAAGAAACGCATGATTGAAAGGAAACCTGTAATGAACGCGCATACTCTGTTCACAAAAACCGCACCCATAAAGCTGTTTTTTATCGCGGCTGTGCCGGGCTCGATCAGTATGCTGGCATCCGCGCTGTACCAGCTGCTTGATGGAATTTTCGTCGGACAATTTTTGGGAGAGACCGCTTTTGCGGCGCTCAACCTGGCGATGCCGTTCGTCATCATTAATTTTTCGCTGGCCGACCTGATCGGCGTCGGTTCTTCCGTTCCCATTTCCATTGCGCTTGGACGCCGGCAGGAGGCGCAGGCGAACAATATTTTTTCCTGCGCGTGCGTGATGATCGTCGGCGCAGGCGCCCTGATGGGGGCGGCGCTATATCTTGCCGCGCCCATGCTGATCCGGCTGATGGGCGCAGACGGAGTTTTTGCGGACCTTGCGGTACAGTATCTGCGGGTATACGCGCTCTGTTCTCCGGTGACGACCATTATCTTTGCGATGGACAATTATCTGCGCATTTGCGGCAAAATTCGCGGCAGCATGCTGCTGAATATCCTGATGTCGGTTTTGAGCGCTGTGCTGGAGTTCCTGTTTCTGTTTGTTTTCAAATGGGGGATCTGGGGCGCGGCGCTGGCAACGTGCCTGGGCATGAGCATCTGTGCGCTGGCTGCATTCATCCCGTTTTTCAGGGGGAGTATGCAGCTGCGTTTCTGCCGCCCGCGCTTCAGCCGCGGGATGGTGCGGCAGATCATTGTATGCGGAAGCCCTAACTTTCTGAACAATATCGCGGGCAGGCTCACCTCCATCCTGATGAATGTGCTGCTGGTTCGCTTCGGTGGGGAGGCGGCTGTGTCGATCTATGGCATTTTGATGTATGCGGAGGGCTTTATTCAGCCGCTGTTATACGGCATGTGCGATTCTCTGCAGCCAGCAGTGGGCTACAATTGGGGCGCGGGGGCGTTTTCACGCGTCAAAGCCATCGAGAAGTGCTGCTTTACCGCAAGCGCCGTTTTATCAGTGTTGGCCGCGTTTTTGATTTTTTTGTTTCCGCAGCAGATCGCAGGACTTTTTATGAACAATCTGAACGCCGAATTTGCTGCGGCCGCCGTATGGGCGCTGAAATTATTCAGCATGACGTATCTGAAAAGGTGGTTTTCCTTTGCGGTGCAGAGCTACATGCTGGCCGTTGAGAAGCCGATTCCGGCATCTGTCATATCGGTTTCCACTGCATTTGTATTTCCCGTACTGCTGGTTGTTCTGCTGTGGCCGCTTCAGCTTACGGGCCTTTGGCTGAACTTTTCTGCGACATCTGCGCTTGCGGCGCTCCTCTCCATTGTGGTCATGCTCCGCTTTCGAAAAGAGTTCAGCCGTCTGGAAAGCACCGAGCCCCATGATGGGGAAGGCGCTGCGCAAGCATAAATACAGCTATCTGCAAAACGAGTGTTTACTGCGCCAAATAACCGCGCCGGCAGCGTGCAAAGCAGGAGAGCGCGGCCTCACTGCTGAAGAAAGAAGAAGCTGTCAAAAGGCAAGGTTGACCCGCACGCAAAAACAAGGTATAATACCGGTGTGAGTAAGCCAGACAGTCGCGCAGGCAAGTGCCGAAAGGCCGTCCTGTGAGGAAAGTCCGAGCTCCGCAGGGCAGGATAGCGGATAACGTCCGCCGAAGGCGACTTCAGGAAAAGTGCAACAGAGATATACCGCCGCGCTTTGCGCGGTAAGGGTGGAAAGGCGAGGTAAGAGCTCACCGGTCCGCCGGGAGACCGGTGGACCCTGTAAACTCTATCCGGAGCAACACCGCATAAGAGGGCGCGACGGCCGGCCCGGCCGGCTCTCGGGAAGGTGGCTTGAGGCATGCAGCAATGTGTGTCCCAGATAGATGACTGTTTAATACAGAACTCGGCTTACAGACTTGCTCACGATCGAAATACGGAAAAGCGCGGGAGAGCTTCCCGCGCTTTTTCACATTCTGCACACGGCAGTAAAAAAGCAGACCGGCAC
>CAKTWY010000138.1 GCA_934630445.1 uncultured Eubacteriales bacterium | reverse complement strand
GAGGAGGCGCAGGCCGACGCCGAAGAAGAGGAGCGCACGAACACGGAAGCCACGCGCAGAGTCGGCGACGAATTCGCCGAGCGATATATCGTATCGCTCGACATCGCGCTCGGCGACGAAAATATGCTGCTGTTTGACGACGCGTCGGAGATTTCCGACGGGGAGCTGTACAGCTTTTTTCTCTATGCCGTGAACGCGGAGACGGTATTCGACGGCTTCGACCCCGAGCGGGCATGGTACCGTGCGCAGGACGGTCTTTACCACATCCCGCCGGACGACATTCAGGCTGTGCTCGACCGGTATTTTGACGGCGCCGCGTTTTCACCGGACCGGATCGCGGACTATGACGCAAAGCGCGGCGAGGTGCTCCTCCCCGCGCTCCCGCACCCGGCGGGCGTGCGCTATATGAAAATCCTGTCGCGCACAGAGCGGCAGGGCCTGGTGCGCGTCATCGCCGCGTTTTACGACGCGGACGACTATACGCATGAGCTCTACCGCAAGCGCTACACCTTCCGCTTTGAAAAAGAGGGCGCGCCGCGCTATATCGCCATTGAAAAGCTGGAGCAGCCGCGTGAGCAGGACGCCCCGGCAGAAAATCAGAAAGAGGAAAACGCTTCGTAAATGGAAAACCGCAGAAAAGAGACAATTGCCCGGCTTTTGCCGATGATCACGATCTTCTCAAGTTATTTCATCTTCGGCCTTTCGGAAAATATCAAGGGGCCGGCGATTCCCCGCATGCAGTCCGAGCTGGCGCTGACGGAAGCGCAGCTCGGACTGCTTCTTGCGCTGAACTCTCTGGGGTATCTGCTCGCGTGCACCTACACAAGCGCCCTGTCGAAAAAAATCGGCCTGAAGCGCGCGAACATCGCCTGCTATTTTCTCATGGCTGCGGCGGGCGTGATGATCGCCCTGTCGCGCAATTTTATGCAGCTGAACGCCTCGTACTTCGCCATGTACCTCGGCAACGGCATGCTGGAGATCACGCTCGGCCTTCTCGCGGCGCGCACCTTTACCAAAAACCCGGCGACGATGATGAACCTGTCGCATTTTTTCTATGGCCTGAGCTCCGTTCTCGCGCCGATGCTAGCGACCTTTCTCATGGGGGTGCGCACGGGTACAGGCACGCTCGGCTGGCGCGGCATGTACGCGGCGGTGCTGCTCTCGCTGCTTGTGGTCGTGATCCCTTCTGCAGTAACGCGCTTTCCGTCCTTTGCCGATGACGGACACGTGCGCCTTTCCATGCGGGAATATCTCAAAAAACCGGTGGCGTGGTTGATCATCGCAGTGCTCTCCTTCGGCGTGACGGGCGAGATGGCCATGGGAGGCTGGCTTGTCAATTACCTGGAAAAGGCGCATGCCATGGACACGGCGGCGGCATCCGGGGCGCTTTCGGGCTTTTTCGTCTGCTTTACGCTCGCACGTCTCCTCTTCGGGCCGGTGATTGACCGGATGGGGCTTGTGCGCTCGCTCGTGGCGGCGTCCGCCTTTGCGGGGGGCGCGATCCTCCTCGGCGTGGTCTGCGGCAGGGCAGGGGTGTTCCTGCTCATGGCGTCGGGCTTCGGCCTGGCGGTGATCTATCCGACGGTGATGGCACTGCTCACGCGCATCTTCACCGACGATATCGACACGGCGATGACGATCACGCTGACGATCATGGGCATCACCAACGTGGTTGGCAATATCGCCGTCGGCGCCGTGGCAGACGTATTTACCCGGTTTTTCACCGCGCGCACCGGCGACGCCGCTGTGGGACAGGGCCTCGGCTACGGCGCGGGCTGCGCGCTGGTTGGCGTGATGTGCCTTTTGTGCACAGTGTCGTGCCTGGCGCTGTCGCGCCTGCTCCGGCGCGAGGGCAGACGCGTCTAGCGCTGAATGCGGCGGATTGCCAACGGCAAGCTCTTCCGTTCCGGCATGCGTGCGCATGCCGGGATTTTTTTGGGTTTTTTTGCGACTTTTGTCATTTTGCCGCTTGTCTAACCGCCGAAAAACCGTTATGATAAAGGCGTATGCAAATCATCGCGGCGGCTCTTATACGAATAGCTGCCAAGATCATCTTTTCTGGAAGGAGTCGTTAGTGTATGAACTATTCGCACGAAGTTGAGAACATGTGCCCCCTTGCAAAAGGGCCGAAGCATGGACCCGCGCCGATCCCCGAAGAGGGCAAATGGGTCAAGGCCTATCAGATCTCGGACATCTCCGGTCTGAGCCACGGCATCGGCTGGTGCGCGCCGCAGCAGGGCGCGTGCAAGCTGACGCTGAACGTCAAAAACGGCATTATTGAGGAGGCGCTCGTCGAGACGCTCGGCTGCTCGGGCATGACGCATTCGGCCGCGATGGCCGGCGAGATCCTCACGGGCAAAACGCTGCTCGAAGCGCTCAACACCGACCTCGTGTGCGATGCGATCAACGTCGCGATGCGCGAGATCTTCAAGCAGCTTGCCTACGGCAGGAGCCAGACGGCCTTCTCCGAGGGCGGTCTGCCCATCGGCGCTTCGCTCGAGGACCTCGGCAAGGGCCTGCGCTCGCAGGTGGGCACGATCTTCTCGACGAATTTGAAGGGCGTGCGTTATCTCGAGCTGGCGGAGGGCTACATCCTCTCCGTGGCGGTGGACGAAAACAACGAAGCGATCGGCTACAAGTTTGTTAAAGTCGGCAAAATGTTCGAGGACATCCGTAACGGCATGGACCCGAAAGAGGCGTATGAGAAGAACATCGGCACGTACGGCCGGTATGCCGATGCGCCGAAGTACATCGACCCGCGCAAAGAATAAGGGAAAGGGAGGATTCTACCGTTATGGCACAGTTTGAAGGCAAAGAAAGAAGAATGCCCAAGATCGAGGCATGTCTGAAGGAATACGGCTTCGAGTCGCTCGAGGCTGCAAGAAACCTCTGCAAGGACAAGGGCATCGACGTGGAAGCGATTGTCAAGGGCGTGCAGCCCATCGCGTTTGAAAACGCCGTCTGGGCCTACACCCTCGGCACCGCGATCGCGCTGAAGAAAAACTGCGTGAAGGCGGCCGACGCGTCCGAAGCGATCGGCGAGGGCCTGCAGGCGTTCTGCGTGCCCGGCTCCGTCGCCGAGCAGCGCAAGGTCGGCCTCGGCCACGGTAACCTGGGCGCGATGCTTCTGCGCGACGAGACGAAGTGCTTCTGCTTCCTCGCCGGACACGAGTCGTTCGCCGCGGCGGAAGGCGCCATCGGCATTGCGCGCAACGCCGACCGCGCGAGAAAAGAGCCCCTGCGCATCATCTTAAACGGCCTGGGCAAGGACGCGGCTTACATCATCTCGCGCATCAATGGCTTTACCTATGTCGAAACCGACTACAACTTTGAGACGGACGAGCTGAGCATCGTGCGCACGGTTCCCTTCTCCACGGGCGAACGCTCGAAGGTCAAGGTGTACGGCGCCAACGACGTTCTCGAAGGCGTGGCGATCATGAAGCACGAGAAGGTCGACGTTTCCATCACCGGCAACTCCACGAACCCGACGCGCTTCCAGCACCTGGTCGCGGGCACGTACAAGAAGTGGAGCTATGAAAACGGCGTGAAGTACTTCTCCGTGGCGTCCGGCGGCGGCACGGGCCGCACGCTGCATCCGGACAACATGGCGGCGGGCCCGGCTTCCTACGGTCTGACGGACTCGATGGGCCGCATGCACGGCGACGCGCAGTTCGCCGGTTCCTCCTCCGTGCCGGCGCACGTGGAGATGATGGGCCTCATCGGCATGGGCAACAACCCCATGGTCGGCGCAACGGTGGCCTGCGCGGTCGCGGTCGAGACGGCGCTGAAATAAAGAAATTGATTTCCACCGGCAGCTTTTCTGCCCGGCGGTATACAGCAAAGCCCGGAGGGCCGCACATGCGGCCTCCGGGCTTTGCTTTTTGATTTCTCTGCGGTCAAAACCGCTTTCATCCGCGGACGGATCTTCCGCCGGGAGCGTTCGCGCGCGCCAGCTGCCCGCGCGTCATCATACCGCCCGCCGCGCACAACAGCGCGCCGAAGGCCATGGCGTACGCCACGCCCCGGTCGGAAAGGCGGCCGAAGGCAAGGTTGGTGACGATGGCGACGGCGTTCGCCGCCATCGAAAAGACCGAAAGCGCCGTGGCGCGCGCGCTCCCCTGAACGGCAGCGTTCTTGACCTCCATCGCGGCGGGCGCGAACATCGCCGCGCAGAGGCGCAAGATCAGGATGCACGCCGCCGAGAGCACAGGCCGGGCAAACGCCGCCATGAGCGCGCACGCCGCCCCGGCCGTAAAAAAGAGCGCTTTCCCCAGCCGCGCCGTGCCAAGATGCGCGGCGCAGCGCGCCGAGGCCCACGCGCCGAAAATGCCCGCCAGCGTCAGGGCGGTATACAGGCAGCCCATGCTTTGGACAGGAATGCCGCTTTTCACATACTGAAGCTGACTCAGAAAGACGGTCACGGTCTGGTTCGTCTCCGCAAGCAGCGCCGATCCGATCAGGAAACTGAGAAAGCGCCGGTCCTGCGCCATACGCCGCAGCGCGGAAAAAGTCTCGCGCGCGGAGGCACGCGCATCGCGCTGTTCTTCCTCTTCCCCGCTTTCGGGCACATCGGCAAGGAAGCCTGTGAGCAGCAGCGCGCCGGCGGCGCTGACGCCGGTCGCGCGCGCGGCGGCCGCGTACTCCTCCGCCCAGAAAAAGGAAAAGGCGGTAGACGCGGCAAGCAGGCCGATCGTCATCATCGCGTCGTACCGGCCGAAGACGCGCGCGCCGTTCCGCCCTCCGGCGGAGCGCCACAGGAGCGCCGCATCGCAGCCGGAAACGCCTGCGAGCGACGCGGCGAGGACGACGCGCTCCAGCAAAAACATGCCGAAGCCGTCCGCCCGCCAGAAAATCAGCTTTGAAAGAAGATACAGCGCATTGGCCAGGAGCAGCGTGCGCCGGTAACCGATGCGGTCCGCCGCCGCGCCCCACGGAACTTCAAGAAGCAGCATGAGCGCGAGCGAAACGCTCTCGATCAGCGTGATCTGAAAGACAGATACGCCGTGCGCCTGGCGGTAGAGCGTTGCCACCGGGGCATAGAACACCATGCCCTGCAAAAGCGTGGCGCCGTATAACAAACAGATATTCCGCCTGTTTTTGTACAAAAAAATGCCTCCCAACTGAAAAATGAAAATGCTTCGCCGGAGGGCCGCGTCGGAATAACACGGCCCTCCGGCTCCGTTTTTCTCTTTCAGATGGGAAGCGGCATTTCCTGTTCCTCGTTCCGCCTGCCCCGGCACGCAGTGCTCAGAGCGTTTTTTCCATAATATAATCGTCCATAACAAAACCGCTGCCGATATCGGCGACCTGTGTGCGGACGGTCACAAAGCCCTTTTTCTCATAAACGGCGATCGTATTGGTGTTGAAGCGGTTCACCGTCAGCCAGATGGCTGAAAGGCCCTCCTCGGCGCACAGCCGCTCCAGAAACGCGAACGCCTCGCTCGCGTATCCCTGGCCACGGTATGGTTTGAGGATATACAGCTTGCTCAAAAAGAGCTTGCCCTCGCCGTCCGGCCGCACGCCGGTATAGCCGATGCGCACGCCGCCCAGCGTAAGGAAGAAATAGCGATACCCCTGGTTTTGCAGCTGATCGGTCAGCGCCGGAACGGACTGGAAGCGCTCCACCATATAATCGATCTGCTCCGGCGAGAGGATGGAGGCAAAATGCTCGTGCCACACCTCGTCCGCGATGGCGGCGAGCGCCTCGCTCTGCTCCGGCGTGCGGACCGCTTCAAATGTAATGCGCATGGTTACTGCTCCTTGTCTTCAGAGTCTTCGGAATGGATGTCGCCGAACAGATTGGGCGGCAGGCATCTGAGCACGATGAGCAGCAGCCCCATCCCGCCGGAAAACAGCGCGTAGTTTTCTGCACGCAGCGTGCCGAGCAGGATGCCGAAAAGAAGAAACGCAAACCCGGCAATGACGCCGCGCTGTTCAAGTAATTTCATTCTTCCAGCCCCCTTTGCTCATTTTGCCGTCTGGATCGCGCGGCATTCGAGATAAAACCGCTTGTCCTCCGCGTGCCCCATGGAGAAGGTCTTGCGCGGGAGGACGCCGTCGAATACGACCGTCTCGAAAAGCTCGCTCTTTTTCATCTCCGGCAGGAGGATGCCGACCGTGCGCGGGGCGGCGGCGAGCCTGCGCACGACGTCGTCTCCGTGGATATAGTCCACGCGCCCGCCGTGCTTTTTGATATAATCGTCGATAAACATCTGCACTGAGCCCACGGCCAGGTGCGAGGGCGGGTTGTCGATATGCATCTCCCCCTCCTTCCCGTCTGCGATCCAGGAAAACGTCTGCGCGGACGCGTCTTCCGTCAGCGTGAAATACGCGTCAGCCATAGCGAGGAAATGCTGCGGATCGACATCGAATACCACGCGGTGGATCGGCTCGAACTGGAGCGCCTCGTCGTGGACGTTGACGATCTCGCACAGCGCCCAGCGCGCGGGATGGACCTTCCACTCCACCTCGGGCAGGGTTTCCTTCAGCTTTTCAAAGCACGCCTTCGCAGTCGCGAGGGAATGGTTGCCGTCGCCCATGGCATAGACAAACGGCGCGCGGCCGGGCGCGTTGTACTTCTTCTCAAACAGCTCCTGCTCGCCGAGGGCCGCGAGCGCGCTCTGGATGCGCGCATTCTCCTCCTGCGGCACGCGATAGCCGCGCGCCGCGCCGGAATCGGCCATGAGGGGGAAGTCATAGACCTTCTCCATCGCGCCCGTGCGGGA
>CAKTWY010000137.1 GCA_934630445.1 uncultured Eubacteriales bacterium | reverse complement strand
GATGACAGCTACCCTGTCATTCTGAGGCCAAAGGCCGAAGAATCCCGGACGCAGGAGGACACG
This sequence comes from uncultured Eubacteriales bacterium, assembly GCA_934630445.1. Classification (GTDB taxonomy): domain Bacteria; phylum Bacillota; class Clostridia; order Oscillospirales; family Butyricicoccaceae; genus CAKTWY01. The sequence goes on along the minus strand of CAKTWY010000137.1, from coordinate 6,719 downwards.
CTCTGCCTGCCCTCTGTTCCACATACGGGATCCCCGCGTGCCCCGAAAGGGTATCGCTGCGCGCAGGATGACAGCTACCCTGTCATTCTGAGGCCAAAGGCCGAAGAATCCCGGACGCAGGAGGACACGCTCTGCCTGCCCTCTGTTCCACATACGGGATCCCCGCGTGCCCCGAAAGGGTATCGCTGCGCGCAGGATGACAGCTACCCTGTCATTCTGAGGCCAAAGGCCGAAGAATCCCGGACGCAGGAGGACACGCTCTGCCTGCCCTCCGCTCCGCATACGGGATCCCCGCATGCCCCGATGCTCCCGCCCCTAGCTGATATCCGCCAGGTCCAGGTACTTGTGCCCGTTTTCCGCGATAAAATCCTTTCTCCCCTGCAGATCGTTGCCCTCAAAAAGCTCAAAGCTCTCCGCCATGGCCTTCACATCGTCCGGCATCACGCGGATCAGGCGGCGCGTTTCCGGGTTCATCGTCGTCTCCCACATCATGTCCGGCTCGTTCTCACCAAGCCCCTTCGAGCGCATGATCGTGTACTTCTTGTCGCCCAGCTTTGCCGTAATGTCAGCCTTCTCCTTCTCGGTGAAGGCAAAGTAGCTCTTCCCCTTGCAGGTGATCTCGTAAAGCGGGCTCTCCGCGATATAGACATACCCCTCTCGGATGAGCGTCGGCACGAGGCGGTACAGCATGGTGAGAATGAGCGTGCGGATCTGAAAGCCGTCGACGTCGGCATCCGTGCAGATGATGACCTTGTTCCACTTCAGCTGCGCCAGGTCAAAGGACGCGATGTCCTTCATATGCTTCGACTGCACTTCCGCCCCGCAGCCAAGTACCTTTAAAAGGTCGGTGATGATGTCGTTCTTAAAGATTTTCCCGTATTCTGCCTTGAGGCAGTTCAGAATCTTCCCGCGCACGGGGATGATCGCCTGAAACTCCGCGTCGCGCCCGAGCTTGCACGAGCCGAGCGCCGAGTCGCCCTCCACGATGTACACCTCGCGGCGTGAAACGTCTCTTGTTCGGCAGTCGACGAATTTCTGCACGCGGTTGGTGATGTCAAGGCTCCCCGCAAGCTTTTTTTTGATATTCAGCCGCGCACGCTCCGCCTGCTCGCGGCTGCGCTTGTTGATGAGGACCTGCTCGGCGATCTTCTCCGCCTCGGCTTTGTTTTCGATAAAGTAGATCTCCAGCGACGAGCGCAGAAATTCCGTCATCGCCTCCTGGATGAAGCGGTTGTTGATGGCCTTCTTCGTCTGGTTCTCATACGAGGTGTAGGAGGAAAAGGAGTTCGTCACCAGGATAAGGCTGTCCGCAATGTCCTGAAAGGTCACCTTGCTCTCATTTTTCTGATACTTGTTGTTCTGCTTGAAATATGCGTCGAGCGCGGACACAAACGCGCTGCGCGCCGCCTTGTCCGGCGCGCCGCCGTACTCGAGCCAGGAGGAGTTATGGTAATACTCGATCGCGCTGGCCGTATTGGAAAAGAGGAAGGCCGCGGTCAGGAGCACTTTGTATTCCGGCTTGTCCTCCCGGTCGCGGCCGCGCCGCTCGGTTTTGATAAACTGCGGTTCGGTCAGGGGCGGCGCTTCGCCCGCAAGCTCGCGCACATAGTCGCTGATGCCGTTTTCGTACACGTATACCGTCTCTTCAAACGATGTGCCGACCTGATTGCGCAGAATGAACGTCGTTCCCGCATTGACGACCGCCTGACGCTTCAGCGTCTGGGCAAAAAATTCAAGCGGGATATTGATGTCGGTGAAGACCTCCAGATCCGGCTTCCAGCGGTGGACCGTGCCGGTGCGTTTGCGCTCGAGCGGCGTTTTGACGAACCCCTCCGGCGTGCCTGTCACGTTTTCGCCCTTTTTAAAATGGATCTCGTACTTCGCCCCGTCGCGGTAGGACGTGACGTCCATATATTCGGAGGAATACTGCGTCGCGCATGAGCCCAAGCCGTTCAGGCCCAGGGAAAACTCGTAGTTCTCCCCCTCGATGTTCTTATATTTGCCGCCGGCGTACAGCTCGCAGTAGATGAGATCCCAGTTATAGCGCTGCTCGCCCTGGTTGTAGTCGACCGGCACGCCGCGCCCAAAGTCCTCGACCTGGATGGACTGGTCGGCGAAGCGCGTGACGATAATTTTTTCGCCATGCCCCTCGCGCGCCTCGTCGATGGAGTTGGACAGTATTTCAAAAACAGAATGTTCGCACCCTTCGAGCCCGTCCGAGCCGAAGATGACGGCCGGGCGCTTGCGCACGCGGTCGGCGCCCTTGAGCTGGGAAATGCTCTCGTTGCCGTAATCCTGCTTCTGCGTCGTTTTTTTCATGTATACACCTCTTCATCTGCAAAAGCCACAGAAAGATACATTATCTATCCTATAGCAAAATCCCAAAAAAGTCAAATATTCCATGTATTACACTGCGAATTTTATTGCTTTTTACCGGAAAATAATTTGCTATTCAGGTCAACTCTTGCTATAATATTGGTTAATAATTCGTTGTCATTGGAGGAAGAAGCATGGAAAATCTTAAGATAATCCGCCGCGAAGTGCTCAAGGAAAAGCCGGACCAGAAGCATCTCGGCTTCGGCAAATATTTTACTGATCATATGTTCACCATGGATTATACCGAAGGGAAAGGCTGGCACGACCCGATGATCGTTCCCTACGGCCCGATCGAGCTTGAGCCTTCGGCGATGGTCCTTCATTACGGCCTCGAATCCTTCGAAGGCATGAAGGCCTACCGCGCCAAGGACGGCAGAATTCTCATCTACCGCCCGGAAAAGAACGCGGAGCGTCTGATCAATACCCACCGCCGCCTGTGCATGCCGGAGATCCCTGTGGACCTGTTTGTCGACGCGGTCAACGCCATCGTCAGCTACGAACGCGACTGGGTACCGTCCGAGCCGGAAACATCTTTATATATCCGTCCGTTCTGCATCGCGACGGAGGCGGCGCTGGGCGTGCATCCCGCGCACAGCTATAAATTCATGATCATTGTGTGCCCTGTCGGCGCATATTATCCCGAGGGCATGAGCCCGGTCAAGATCTATGTCGAAGACGAATATGTCCGCGCGGTCAAGGGCGGCCTCGGCTTCACGAAGACCGGTGGCAACTACGCCGCGTCGGTCAAGTCGCAGCTCAAGGCGCAGCAGCTCGGCTACACGCAGGTCCTGTGGCTGGACGGCGTGCACCGCAAGTATATCGATGAGGTCGGCACGATGAACGTCTTCTTCCGCATCGGCGACGAGATCCTTACCGCCCCGCTCGATGACGGAACCATCCTGCCCGGCGTTACGCGCGACGCGGTCATCAATCTTTTAAAGGATTGGGGCTACAAGGTCACGGAGCGCCGCTTCACGATCGACGAGCTGATGGAAGCTTCCGACAAGGGCACGCTCGTGGAAGCGTTTGGCACCGGCACGGCCGCTGTCATCTCGCCCATCGGCGAGCTCAACTACCAGGGCAAGATCGCCGTGATCAACGACTTTAAGACCGCTCCCCTGACGCAGAAGCTCTACGATACGCTCACCGCCATCCAGTGGGGCGACGCGGAAGATAAGTTCGGCTGGGTGCACGAGGTCAAGTAAGCCCGTGCGGATCTGATCCTGAAAATGCTATAAGAGGGCCGCTGCAGCGTAAAAAATCTGCAGCGGCCTTTTTTGAGAATCTATATTCATTTATCTGACCTGCGGAAACGCTCCTCCGCATACGGTGGTATCGTCGTGCGCCGGGCGCGCAGGCAGGATATGTAGCCCGCTGTCAGATCAGCAGCAGAAGGCCGATGCCTGCGATCAGCAGACCGAATAACCACACTAGAAGCCACGCCGGCAAAATGAGCGTCAGCAGCACCCCCACGCCGAGCGACAGGAGCAGAAGCCCCAGAAATTTACCGTCACATCTCAACAAAACCACCTCCGCCGCGTCGTTCCTTCTGCGCTATTCTATGCGTGCGGGGTGGAAAATGTGCCCTTGCGGGGGTATCTTTCTTCATGATGGCTGCGCGCGTACCCCGTCAGTCGATACGCGCCATTTCCCGCCGAAGCGATGCCCGGCTTCCCGTCGGCCGCCGAAGCCGCAAAATACGGGCGTTTGATTCTGATTTTATGTGAGGTGTCTTTTATGTTTCGTGAAATGCGGAGAAAAAAGCAGGCTCTGACTCCGGAGGAATGCGCGCAGCTTTTAAAAACTGCGACATCCGGCGTTCTGGCGCTGCACGGTGAGGACGGCTACCCCTACGCTGTTCCCATCAGCTATGTGTATGACGGCGCAAGCCTTTATTTTCACTGCGCGCAGGAAGGGCACAAGCTCGACGCCATACGCCGCGACAGCAAAGCCTCGTTCTGCGTGATTGCAAAAGACCGCGTTGTTCCGGAAGAATATACCACTTATTATCAGAGTGTGATCGTCTTCGGGCGCATGCGCATCCTTACAGACGAGGCGCAGAAACGGGCCGCTGCCGAAAAGCTGGCCCTCAGGTATGCCCCGTCTGACAGCGCTGCGCACCGCGGCGCTGTCATTGACCGTGAATGGACGGCGCTGTGTATGCTCGAAATGCAGATCGAGCACATCACAGGGAAAGAAGCGATCGAACTGACAAAGGCAAAACTGCGCTGAGCTTTGATTTTATCCACGCGCCGGCGCAGCTGCGCCGGCCGTTTCCGCACCGCCCGCGTCAACCTGCGAATGCCGCGCGAGAAACGCCACAAGCTCCTTCTCCGGCATGGGCTTTGCGTAGTAGAAGCCCTGGATGCGGTCCGCCCCATACCTGCGCAGGTATTCGGCCTGCTCCGCCGTTTCCACCCCTTCCGCCACGACCTGAAGGCCCATGTCGTGAAAAAGCTGAATGACGCCGCGCGCCATCGTGTCCGCCCGGCGATCGTTTGGCACGCCGGCGGCCAGGCTGCGGTCCAGCTTGACACATTCAAAATCCAGATTGAGCACGCACGCAAAATTGGCGTAGCCGGTGCCGAAATCGTCGAGATAAAAGCGTACGCCCATCTGCGCGAGCGTTTTCATCACGCAGGCGACGCGACGCAGGTCGTCCAGCGCGACGCGCTCGGTGATCTCCAGCTTCAGCCGCTGCGCAGCGACGCCGTATTTTTTCAGGCTCGCTTCGACGCGCGCGGCGAGATCGTCGTTTAAGAACTGCTGCATGGAGAGATTGATGGAGACCGACGAGAGCTTTCTCGCCTGCGCGCTGGCGAGAAAGCGGCAGATCTCGTCGAGCACCACCCAGCACAGCTCGTCGATCATACCGGTCTCCTCCGCCAGGGGGATGAATTCCGACGGAGGAACCAGATTGCCGTCATAATCTTCCAGACGGAGCAGCGCCTCCGCCGCGCAGAAGGCCCCGTCGCGGCAGCACCAGATGGGCTGATACCAGACTGTAAAGCGCCTTTGCGCAATCGAGCGGCGTATCGTGTCGATCAGCTGTGTGCGCCGCTCAAATGAACGAGCGGCGCACGCATCGAAATGCACGACCCCTCCGGCGTCGTTCTTTGCAAGGCGGAGCGCATATTCAAGAAACGCGATCACCTCTACAGGCGTCCACGCCTCTTCCCGGCGGACAATATCCGCGAAATCGGCGCCCACGTTTAAACGCAGATCGCCCAGCTCCCACGGCGCGTCAAAACGGCTGCTGACGCGGGCAAGCATCTCCTGCGCGCCGCGCGCGGACTGAAAGGGAACGAGCAGCGCAAACTCGACGCTTCCGAAGCGAAACGCACGGCCGTCAGCAAAGGATGTATCCAGGTATTTCGCGATTTCATACAGCACGGCATCGCCCCGCTCATGGCCGCAGCGCTGGTTGACGGCGGCAAAGCGCCTGAGTGAAAGCAGAATGATCTGGAACTGCTGCCCGCCCGCGAGACGCAGCTTCAATTCGTGGTAAAAGCTGTTGCGGTTTCCTATTCCGGTGAGACTGTCGCGCTCGATGCGCCGACTCTGAAAGCTGATGAAAAGAATCATATCGGCAAGGGCGAACAGCATTCCGTTCATCAAAATCTCCGGATAAAGCTGCTGAAACACACCGGCCAGCAGTATAATCGGCGGCAGGGTATACATCACCCGCGTCATGCGCGCACCGACACTGCGCCGGTTTTTCAGGAAACACGCCGCCAGAAGCAGCAGCTCGGCGGCCATGACCGCATAACCCAGCGCATTGAGCGGCCCGCGGACATACCCGCCCGCCGCGTCAAAGGAAAAAAGGATTCCGCTTCGGATATTCAGCGCCACACACACCGTATAAGCGGCGCAGAGCGCGCCCACGACCCAAAGCGCGCTTCTAAGGCAGGTCTTGTCATACACATGCTCCAGAAGCAGTATAAACAGGTAGGCTGCCATTACGGAACACATCAGGACATTCATGAAAAAGTACAGGCTGTTCAGCGCGATGTTGACCCAGATGGGAACACTACGGGTGTTTTGTACGGTAAACACGCACACAGCGTCGAGCAGAATGGAAACAAACGACATGGCCAGGCACAAACTGTACATTTTACGCTGCCGGGTGGGCACACGCTTCCTGTCATAAAAATAAAGGGTTAGCACGGCTACGATAATAAATGCGATAAATTCAGCCGAAAGCGACCACCTGACCATTGTCGTTCAACTCTTTCCGTTTTTTCTGCGCATGTGCCCAAGCGCAGTGCGCCAGGCAGATACGTGTCGTCACAAATTGTATATTTTATGTGAAAACAGCAGTATTTATGTTACGCAATTATAGC
>CAKTWY010000136.1 GCA_934630445.1 uncultured Eubacteriales bacterium | reverse complement strand
CTCTGGATCAGTCTGTGAGGGTTCAAATCCTTCTCCCGCAGCCAACGAAAAAGCCGCTAAAACATTTTTTTGATGTTTTAGCGGCTTTTAATATATGTATGTGCCCAAAAAATTACAGGATCAAATGCAAGATTTTCAGATGTATATATTTGATTTATCCCATTTTTGATCCTTTTAAGCCATATGTTTATGTCACCTTATTAATTTTTAAATGAAAAAGCCGGTGAGCGTAATACGCACCGGCTCTACTTATATCATGATGCAGCTACATCTCATCCGGTGCAGTTGGTCATATAGATATGCTTTTTTCTCATCAATCCATTCGATGTCCGCCTGCTTGCAGGTGCCCTTTGGGCAATCGATGCGCATGCAGGTAAAAAGATTTGCAGCTATTTTTACTCTACAACAAATCTTTTGTTTGCTTTTTCGAACTTCCCCGCCGTTTTACGCCAGAAAGCGCCAGGCGTTATAAACGCAGATCAGGATGATCACCGCCATCAGGCAGATAAAGAGCCGGTCAACCATGCGCTCGTCCATCCGGCGGTTGATCAGGCGCCCAATGATCCCGCCGAGAATACCGCCGGCAATCATCAGCAGCAGGCTCGGCCAGGAAAACGCCGGTACCGTGCCGCCAAGAAGTGTGAATATCAGGCTTGCCACCTGCGAAAACAGGATGATGTACAGGGAGTTCTGCACAGCTGTTTTCGTCTTCATGGAGAAAAAATAACCCAGCACCATGAGATTGATCGGCCCGCCGCCAATGCCGAGAAAGCTCGACAGCACGCCGAGCCCCAAGCCGATCACAGTGCAAATCGCTGTGCCCTGCATTGCCCGGCTGTGTATTACATCTTTTTTGAGCGTATAGGCAAGCGTCGCGGCAGTGATGACCAGCAGGCAAATCGCCTGAATCGCGCCCACCGTGTTCTTATCTGCAAAATGGCCGCATGCCGCGTCAAAGATATATTTGCCTGCTACGCCGCCAACTGCCGCACCAAGTGCGAGCGGAGTGGCGGTTTTTTTGTCAATCGCAGTATCGCGCGCAGCGAACCCCTTAAAAACAGAATAGCCCGACATGGACAGGACTGTACACCCGGACAAAAAGCTGATCGTTGACACATCTGCCAAATGCAGCGCGTCGAGCACGGGCTTGATAATGACACCGCCGCCGATCCCGCAAATCGCGCCTGCGACCGACGCGGCGAGACTGATCACAAAAAACAAAAAATACATCCCTCATCCTTCTCATTTCCAGAGTACAGGCCGTCCGCGGCCCGGTCAGATCGCCTGTGCCTTCAGATCCCCAAACGTGTAAACTGCTCCTGTGGTGAATCGTGCAGCAGCATCTGCTCCTTCAGAAGCGCGCACATGCGCGCCTCAAGTGCATCGTCCTGAACCGGATGCTCCTGCGCATAATCCTGTGCAAGGTCGAAAAGCAGATGTTCCTGCGGGATCTCGTCGTTGATATGTTCAAAGGCCATACGGCTCTTCCAGTGGCAGCAGCGTGCCGGCACCTTATAGACCGGATAGTTTGTCCACGGCAGGAAGCGGCCCGTCTCGATCTGCAGGATCTCCTCGTCGCTCATCGTGTCATACCCGATATAAGCGTTTAAGAGCGTCATCATCGAACCGTACAGAAAGAGCGGCTCATTTTGCTCCGATACCGTACGGCGCATGTAGACATAACGCCCATCGTACACGCTGACCGTTTTGCCGAAGACGCCGAAGAGGAGCGCATCGTGTACACATGCCGTCTCTCCGCGCAGGAGCGGCAGAAGCGACTTGCCGTGAATGGGATTTCTGCATGCACTTTCCGGCACGCCGAAATACGAAAGAATCGTCGGGAAAAGATCGATGTTCTGCGTAAGCGCCGCCGTGCGGGCAGGCTTCACGCCCGGCATGGCAATCATCAGTGGGATGTGGAAAACTTCGTTATAATCCGGCATGTAATTTTTGGCCATGAAGCCGTGTTCGCCGAGCATGTAGCCGTGATCTGTCGTGAGGATGACCATAGTATCCTCCCACATGCCGTAACGGTCAAGCACGTCCAACAGTCTGCCGATATACGCATCCGTCATGGTGACAAGCGCTTTATACCGGCGGCGGAAAGACGCGATCTCTTCCTGCGTATAATGATCGGCCGTGTTGTAGCCCGGCCAGTATGCCTCGCTTCCACCTGGCCCCGCCTCATCATACAGGTCCAAAAACGTCTGCGGAACATCAAACGGTTCGTGCGGGTCGAAGCCCTCCACCCAAAGAAGGAAGTTATCCGCGTCGTGATGTTTCTCCAGCCACTGCGCCGCAGCGGTAAAGGTGCGGGGTGTGGAATATTCTTCCTGACGCTGCGCATAACGCGCGCGCGTTGCTTCATAAGAGGGGGAATAAATGCCCGCGTGCCCTTCCGGGCGCACCGGATGGGGGATGCCGTTCTTGTCCGGGCCCCAGAAAATGGTGTCATGCTCCGTTCCGCGGTGCAAATTCCAGGAGGTGAAATGGCCCCAATAATTCTCACCGCCGCGTTCTGCATAATGAAAATGATCCGTTTCCATGTGGGTATATGTATTGCTCTCGTCGCGCAGAATGTTCGGCAGCGTATGGTCAAACGGCTCGACACCTCCCCACGGCCGCTCGAGAAAGTTCAGCCGCCCGGTCAGGATATCCCGCCGCGCCGGCATACAGGGAGCCGAGCCGCACCAGTGATTTTCGAATACCACCGAGCGCGCGGCGAGCCGGTCGATATTCGGTGTAAGCACCCGCTCCTCAGCGCCATAAGCATTTAGAAAGCGCCGGTTCAGACTGTCTGATAATATCATGATCGTCCTCATCTGCGTACATCCTCCCGTCCTTTTCCTGCGTAGCCCGCCCAACATTTCTGCGCGGGCGGATAATGGTCAAGCACATACATCACGCGCAGGCGCGCCTGCTCGATCTCTTCGCGCCGCTGCGGATCGGCGATCAGATTGTCGCGTTCATGCGGATCATGTAAAAGGTCATAAAATTCCTCCACAGGCCGCTCTTCCGGCCCATATCCAAGATATTTTATGTATTTGGTCGCCGCGGTCGTGATGCACTGCCAAGCATTCGAACGCCCTGCACCACCGCGGTTTTGTACGATCCCCTGCGCGGTGGCGTCCGGCCCACGCTCCTCGGTAAAATCGCGTTCGGAGTAGGTAAAGGAGCGGATAGCTGCCTTCTCACCGCAGAGAACGGGCATGAGCGAACGAGACGGAATAACGTCGTTATACGCAGGCCACGAACGGCTGAGCGCGGCGTGCGCATCAAGGCCCGCGTAATCAAGGATCGTCGCCGCGATATCAGACAGCTCCACAGGAGACGCACACTCCCCCACTGGCGCAAGCCCCGGCACAGAAACAGCGAGCGGCACGTTGAGCGCTGCGCGCCAGGGGCACCCCTTTTGAATCATAAAATGATCGCCAAGCATGTCGCCGTGATCGGATGTAAAAATGATCATTGTCTCATCGAGCATGCCGCGCTGGGCAAGCACATCGAGAACCCGCGCCATTTGGTCGTCGATCAACCGGAGCATCGCTTTGGCCGACCGTCTCTGCCGGTACAGCGTTTCCTTCTGCTCAGCCGTCATCGTCCGCGTGCCGTCTTGCGGAATAAAATCGTCTTCCCGCTCAAGCGGGAACATATCAAGATAGCGTGAGGGCGCATCATAGGGTTTATGCGGCCCACAGAAGGATACCATCATATAAAACGGCGTATCCGCATCGTGCACGCGAAGCGCGTCGCACGCCACTCTGGCGGTGACAACATCAATATAGTCTTCTTCACTGAACGGCCATGGATTGGCCTGATCATAATTGTGGTCGGCCGTATCGCCGTTGCCCCCGCCGGAGCGCTGATAAAAGTCGCGCACATCTTCCAGCAGGCCCCGTTCGCGCAGATATTCGGCATAGAAGCAGTGGCTCGTCACAAGCTGCTGCTTTCCAGCGCTCTCCCACACAAAATCATAGCCGAAATCCCGCATGCTGCCGGCCTGATCAAACTGGCGCATGCCGTTGCCGCGGCCGACATCCCACGGCGCTGTCTGCAGATAATGATATTTGCCGATCCCATAGCTCCGGTATCCGGCGTTTCTGAGCGCCTGCATGAACGTCGGGATCTGCGGATACAAATCGCCCGACATCGTGAGCGTGCCGATCTGGCGGGAATACCGTCCGGTAATCAGCGATGTGCGCGCCGGTGTACAGATCGGATTCGTCGACTGGCAGCATGTAAAGTACGCATGCCCGGCGATCTTATCCAGGGTCGGCATAACAGCTTTGCCGCCGGGAATATAGCCGACATAGTCCGCGCGCTGCTGATCCGTCATAAAAAGGAGAATATTCTTCGGCATATCGTCACCTCATATGGGCTGTTTCCTGTCGTTTATCTATTATAGTGGAAAAATGCTATAAAAACAACGGTATACCGATTTTTTACCCATTTAATATGCGTTTGTTTCGCTCCGCACATGAAGCAGAAAGCGAAGCGGCCCGGGGCGGCCAAATGCCGCCACGAACCACTCTGCCTTCCTGTTGATGCAGCTTATCGCTGCCATCTATTGGATGGGATCCTCCTCTGCCAAAGGCATCTCACAAACCGGGGAGCTGAGCGCCGCCTGCGCCGCTTCGTCCAGCGCCAGCGGATCTGTATAGACGACGCACCGCTTTTTCCAGACGCCGCAGAAATAAAATACGCACGAAAGCACTGTTGCAACGCTCCATCCAAACGGCCAGGACAGCCAGATACCGACGCTGCTTTCCAGCGCGGCCGAAAAAGCAAAGGCCAGCACCACGCGAAGGATCAGGTCCGTAAATGCGGTGGTCATAAATGCCGCCATTCTCCCCGCCCCGCGCAGGACCGCGTCCGCCATCAATTTGACGGCGACAACGATGTAAAACGGCGAAACAATGCGGAGAAACTGCGTTCCAACAGACGCTGCGTTCCGATTTGCCTCGATATCCATAAACAAACCGATCATCTGCGCACCAAAGAAGAAAAAGGCGGCGCAAAATGGCAGTACCACACATGCTGCCATAACGACGCCCGCCCGGAACCCGCGCTCGACACGATTCAGCGCCCCGGCGCCAAAATTCTGCGCAGTGAAGCTCGACAGGCCATTGGCAAGCGTGGTGAAGCTTGTAATGGCAAACGTGTTGAGTTTAACCGCCGCGGAGTAGCCTGCCACAACGGTGGAACCGTAGCTGTTGACAAGGCCCTGAATCAGAAGGTTCCCGACTGAAATAAAACTCTGCTGGAGAATGCTCGGCACAGCAATCGCGCTGATGCGCCTGAGCATCGCAAAGGAGAAAGGCGCTGCCGTCTCCTCCGCTGCAACGGAGTGAAGCCGCTTCCGGAGAGCAGCAAGCGAAGAAATCGCCGCGACTCCCTGGCACAAAAACGTCGCCCAGGCTACCCCGGCCACTCCCATATTGAAAAGAACGACGAACACCAGATCCAAGATGATATTACCCACGGATGAAGCGATGAGAAAACACAGCGGCGTTCTGCTGTCGCCCAGCGCGGTAAAAATACCCGTGCAGATATTATAGAGAAAGAGGAAAATCAGGCCACCGATATAAATCTGCAGATACAGCCGTGCATCAGCAAAAATGTCCTGCGGCGTGTTCATCAGGCGCATCAGCAGCTCGCAGAATGCAAACCCCGCGGCGCTCAACACAGCGCTCACGCCCAGCACTGCGATGACAGAGGTGTTGACTGCAGTCTTCATCTTCCCGTAAGCCTTCGCGCCGAAAAGCTGGCTGATAACGACCGAACAGCCGATATTCGCGCCCGTTGCCACCGCCATAAAAATCATTGTTACAGGATACGACGCGCCGACGGCTGCGAGCGCGCCCACGCCGATAAACTGCCCCGCCACGACGCTGTCGACAACGTTGTACAGCTGCTGAAAAACAGCGCTCATCAGCATGGGAAGTGAAAACATCCATAAGATTTTTGAGGGCGACCCCTCTGTCATGTCCTTAATCATTTGGAGCACCAACTTCTTTCTTGCATTGTCGGTGGTATTATACTATACTGATTGATATAAATAAAATAACAATTTCTGATGTGTCATATTCATTTTTTTGATAGATGACTCTGTTGGCCCCTATTACGATGGACGGAGGAACAGAAATGGTTCTAAAGCTTTTTCGCAATTTCATTGAAATCGTGGAAGCGGGCAGCCTCAGCGCCGCGGCAAAAACGCTCTATGTCGCTCAGCCGGCGCTGACCAACCAGCTGCATATTCTCGAGCGTGAATTCGGCGCGCCGCTTCTCACGCGCTCCTCGCGTCGACAGGAGCTCACTGCGGCAGGGCAGCTTTTATATAACCGTGCGAAGCTGCTTCTGGGGATGGAAAATTCTCTGCGTCATGAGATCGCCGACCTTCATAATACGCAGGCAGGAACGCTGCGCATCGCTTTGACCCCCTCGACTGCCATGACAATGCTCGACGGATGGCTGACGGATTTTGCGCGCGCCCACCCTGAGACGCATTATGAGCTCTTCGAGACAGACTCCTTCGAGGTCATTAACATGACGGAAAACGGTGCGGCCGATATTGGCCTTGCACGCACCCCATGCCGCCTCACAAGTGAAATGGACGTTACCTTTATCGAAGGCGAGCAGATGATCGCAGCGTATCATGAAGCCTGCTTTGCCTTTGACAGCGCGCCGCTTCAACCCATCACGATCCTGAAAGACAAACCGCTTTGCATCACGCACCGCTATGAGGAAATGGTACGCACTGCCTGCGAAAGCAGCGGCTTTCGCCCCGATATCACCTGCACCAACCACCATCTGGCTGTCAGCCTGATTTGGGCAAAGAACGGCATGGGGGTGGCGA
>CAKTWY010000135.1 GCA_934630445.1 uncultured Eubacteriales bacterium | reverse complement strand
TCGCCGATGTCAAACTTTTTAAAAAGCTTATAATCGTCCTCGCCCACCTCATCGACCTTGACATAGCACTGGATGCGCCCGTTCCGGTCCATCACGTCACAGAACGAGGCCTTGCCCATGCCGCGCTTGGACATCATGCGCCCGGCGATGGTGACCGTGCGCCCCTCCAGCTCGTCAAAGCGCGCGAGGACATCGGCCGCGCTGTGCGTGCGGTCGAATTTGGTGATCTCAAACGGGTCGCGCCCTTCCGCCTGAAGGCTGGCAAGCTTTTCACGGCGCACGCGCAGGATCTCGTTCAGGTCCTGCGCCGGGGCGGTATTTGCTGTCTTTGCATTCTCACTCATATCTTAAACATCCCATCCGGTCAGATTTTTGACGTTTGCGCGGCGCTTATGTAAGCCGCGGCACAGCCGCCGCTTACTTTGAAATTTCCAGCAGCTTATAATGAAGCGTGCACGCCGGCGCCTCGACGGTGACCTCGTCGCCGACAGTGCGGCCCATCAGCGCCTTGCCGAAAGGCGAATCTTCCGAAATGCGGCCCAGCGCAGGGTTCGCCTCCTGCGTGCCGACGATATAATATTCTTCCTTTTCGTCATCCTCTATGCACTGTACGAGGACTTTCGTACCGGTGGAAACCTCGTTCGTACCGATATCGTCATCGCTGATGATGACATAGTTTGCCAGGATCGCCTCGATCTCAGCCATGCGGGAATAGAGCTTGCCCTGTTCGTTCTTGGCCTCGTCGTATTCGCTGTTCTCCGACAGGTCGCCGAAGGAGCGCGCCTCCTTGATCTGATCGGCCACTTCCTTTTCGCGCACGGACTTCATATATTCCAGCTCGTCCTGCAGCTCCTTAAGGCGTTCTTTCGTAATTTTATATTGTTTCTGCATAAGTTTTGACCCTCACACATTCATAATAGTTTCATTGGCGTCACCCGCCGTATTTGCATTGTTTCCATTATATGCATCAAGATTATCATTGTCAAGACCAAATGATTGCGCATTTTCGAGTAAAGTGTCGAAATTTCCACGGTTTTCCATACAAAGCGCTGCAAGAATCTGCCTTCTCTGCCCTTCGGAAAACTCGCCGGGCGCAAGGGCGCCGCACGCGCCAAGCGCATCCGGACAGACCTGATAGGGCTGCGTGCCATCCACCGGCGCCCGGGTGAGGTTGATGACGCGCTCCGGCCTCGTATCCTCCGGAAGCTTCGTCTCAGAAAAAACAAAGGCCAGCTCCTGCGTACCCTCTGGAAAGGCGGCGGCCGCAGCGACGCCGTAATCGCGCATCAGAAGCTCCGCCGCACGCGGCGCACCGTTTGGAACCGCAATGCGCACATAGCGCGCTGCAGCGGCTGCCTTTTGCAGAAAGCGCAGCACCTGCGGCGTGACGCCCACCGCACATACGGTAACGCCGAGCTCAGCCGGCGCAATGCCGCGCGCAGCCGCTTCCGCCTCTAAAATATAAGGGGCCAGACCGCGTGCAAGCTCGCGCGTATCGACCGGAGCAAGAACAAGCGCGCCCCTGCCGGTAAACGAAAAATCATCCGGCGTCACCACGCGGTAAACACGCCTGCGCATCAGCGCCCGCTCCGCCGCCTGAACCACGCGCGCGCGGCTCTTATCGCCGCAAAGCGCGCGCACTTCCAGAAAATTGACGTTGCCGATGCGGCGCGGCACCTCGGTAACCGACTGCTCCGGGCGCAGCATGCGCGAAAATGCACGCCAGACCCCTTCGTTTTCATCATGCTCTATCCGCAGTATCCCAAACATACGCGCATCCTCCAAGCAAAAGATACCACAAGTATATTCTGCCTGCCGGAAGAAAATGCGCGAAAGGGGCGCAGCTCGCCGTCTTGCGTGGAAAAGCAGCCGAGCTGCATCGTGGGAACGACATAAAAGAAAGTCTGTCATTTCCGGCGGATGATCCGCCGGAAATGACAGTTCCTGCATTTTGCAAAGTACTCAGTGCTGTTCGTTCAAAGGCGGGGGTGCATCGGAACCTTCCTCTTTGGCGGCGTGCTCTTCGCGCACGGCTTCCGCCTTTGTCTCAGGAGTGAAGAAGGATACCTTGTGCGGCGGCGCGTCGACTTCCTCGCCGCTGAAAAGGCGCTCGAATGTCTCGCCGTCCATTGACTCATACTTGATGAGATATTCTGCCACAGCGGTGAGTTCCTTCATATGCGCGCGCAGCATCTCCTCGCACTTGACGTATGCGTCGTCGATGATCTGCTTGACCTCGCGGTCGATCATCGAAGCGATCTCTTCGGAGAAATTTTTCGACGTGGTGAAGTCGCGCCCGAGGAAGACCTCGTCATGCGCCGAGCCAAAGGAGATCGGCCCGATGCGGTCGCTCATGCCGTACTTTGTTACCATCTGCCGCACCATGGCGGACGCGCGCTCAATATCGTTCGACGCACCGGTGGAAATATCGTTCAGGACGATCTTTTCCGCCACGCGCCCGCCGAGGAAGACGACGATCTCGTCAAGCATTTCGCTCTTGGCCGCGTAATACTTATCCTCCTTGGGCAGGCTCAGCGTATAGCCGCCCGCGCGCCCGCGCGGGATGATGGATATCTGATGCACAGGGTCCTGCGAGGGGAGGAGCTTGGTGATAACGGCGTGCCCCGCCTCGTGGTATGCCGTCAGTCGGCACTCCTTGGCGCTGATGACACGGCTCTTCTTTTCCGTGCCCATAACGGTCTTGATAAAGGCATCGTCCAGCTCCTGCATACCGATCTGCTTTTTATTCTTGCGCGCGGAAATCAGCGCCGCTTCATTTAAAAGGTTGGCAAGATCCGCGCCGGTAAAGCCCGCGGTCGAGCGCGCGATCGCCTCAAAACTGACGTTCGGCTCAAAGGGCTTATTTTTAGAATGGACTTTTAAGACGGCCTCTCTTCCTTTAATATCCGGAAGGCCCACATACACCTGGCGGTCAAAACGGCCCGGGCGCAGGAGCGCAGGGTCGAGGATATCGGCGCGGTTGGTCGCGGCGATGATGATGACGCCCTCGTTGCCGGAAAAGCCGTCCATCTCGACAAGCAGCTGGTTGAGCGTCTGCTCGCGCTCGTCATGCCCGCCGCCGAGGCCCGCGCCGCGGTGGCGGCCGACCGCGTCGATCTCGTCGATGAAGACGATGGCCGGCGCATTCTTCTTCGCCTGCTCAAACAGGTCGCGTACGCGCGACGCGCCGACGCCGACATACAGCTCGACGAAATCGGAACCGGAGATGGAGAAAAACGGAACGCCGGCCTCGCCCGCGACCGCCTTTGCAATGAGCGTTTTGCCCGTGCCCGGAGGGCCCACAAGCAGCACGCCGCGCGGAATCTTCGCACCGATCTCGACATACTTGCGCGGATTTTTGAGAAAGTCGACGATCTCCTTCAGTTCAGCCTTTTCCTCATCCGCGCCGGCGACGTCATTAAAGGAGACCTTTTTCGCGTCGTCGGTGGCAAGGCGCGCCTTCGATTTGCCGAAATTCATAGCCCCGCGCGCGCCGCCGTCGGCCTTGTTCATCATAAAATACCAGAACACGCCGAAGATGACGATCAGGATCACATACGGAACCATCCCCGCCCACCACGGCAGAGAAGCCGGGCGCTTGATCTCCTCATGCTGGATGACGCCGCTCTGGCGCTGCGCGCTGATCAGATCGCCCAGTTCATCGAAGAACAGGTCGAGATACGGGATGGAGTAGACGACGGTGGAGCCATCGTACAGCGTCGCCGTCAGCACTGAATCGTCGATGACGAATTCCTTCACTTTTTCCTCTTCAAACAGCCGGACAATGTCGGAATAAATCGGCTGGTTCGAAGGCGATTTGCTTAAAAGCACTCCCACTGTACCGATCAGAACAATAAGTACAATAAAGTAGAAGCCCAAGCCTCGTATTTTTCCCTTCAAGTGTGCTTTCACACCTTTCTAAGTTGAGATGCCCGGGCACAGATCTCCCGGTGTGGTCCGCGCCGTGCTCCCATCGAAACGCGCGGCCCGCCTGAAACGCTTATTTTTCGTATACGCACGGCTTAAGTACGCCGATATACGGTAAATTTCTGTACCGCTCGTCAAAATCCAGCCCGTATCCGACGACAAACTCGTCCGGAATCGTAAAGCCGCGGTAATCGACCGTGACGTCGACCTTGCGCCGGTCGGGCTTATCCAGCAGCGTGCACAGGCGGATCGAGCGCGGCTCCCGCGCTTTCAAAAGTTCGAGCAGATAGCTCAGCGTCAGGCCGCTGTCGAGGATGTCCTCCACAACAATGACGTCGCGCCCGGAGATATCCCGGTCGAGGTCTTTGATGATGCGCACCTGCCCGCTCGTCTTCACCCCGGCGCCATAGCTCGACAGCGCCATAAAATCGACCGTACAGGGAATCTTGATCTGGCGGACAAGATCCGCCATAAAAATAAAGGAACCCTTGAGGACGCTGACGATCAGCGGGTTTTTCCCTTCATAATCGCGCATGATCTGCGCGGCCAGTTCCCGCGTTTTATCCGCGAGCTCTTTTTCCGTTAACAGTATCTCCTTAATATCATTTTCCATTACAGCACACTCCTGAATACTATCTTTAATAAATGATTCGTATGTTCATCCGCCGCGCGCGAAAGATCCGCGCCGACGCGCGCCGCTGCGATCACGCCGCCCTCGTCACAGAGGACCGGAAGAAACGCGCGCTCCTCACGCGCAATCTTTCGCTCGATCATCAGCTTTTTCAGCGTTTTATGCCCGACGGGTGTCAGGATGCGGTCGCCCTCGCGGCGGGCGCGCAGTGTGACTGTACCCGTTATTTTATCATCATCAACGATAAACTCTGTTACGGAATTGTGAATTTTTTGCTTTTTGTTCGGAATGCGGCTGATTTCCACACGCCAGGCGCCGAATTCGTGCTCGCCTGTGATCGGCCAAAGCGTTCGTTCCATCGGCGCAGCGCGCTGCACCTTTTTCCCAATCCAGAGCTGATCATAGCGCCTGCGCGCCTCGAAGCCGCACGGCAGATCGCATTTTTTCGGCGGTGTATCCGCGCCGAGCAGCCCCTCCACCAGCGCCGCGTGGCGCGAGGTAAACTGCGCGAGCGGCCCGCCGGCGCGCGCATAAAGCGCGCGAATCACCCGCCCGCGCACGGCCGGACCCAGCGCCGCAAGCGCCGCAGCGTCGACAGCGCCGGACGCATCGGAAAAATGCTGCAGAAAAGCGTCTGCCGCAGCCGCCAGGGCATGCGCATCCTCCCGCAGGTGCGCCGCGCTCGTGAGCGCGGTTTGCATCAGGGAGGGATTGATCGAGAGCAGCGCCGGCACGACAGTGTGCCGGATCTTATTGCGCGTGTAATCATCGGAAAGGTTCGTCGAATCCGTGACGTACGTCTCGCCCTTTTTTATGAGATACGCTTCAACCTCGCCGCGCGTGAGGAACAGGATGGGGCGGATCACCCGCCCGCGCACGGGCGCAATGCCGGCAAGGCCGAGCGAACCCGTGCCGCGCGTGAGATTGAGGAGCATGGTTTCCAGATTGTCGCCGGCCGTGTGCGCGGTCGCGATCTTCCGCGCGCCGAGCTGCTGCGCAGTATCCTCCAAAAACGTGTAGCGCAGCGCGCGCGCCGCCTCCTCGACGGACATGCGCGTCTTCCTCGCATGCGCCGCAGCATCAACGTGCCCGCAGATGAGTGCCACGCCGTGCCGCTCGCAAAAGGCGCGGACAAACGCCTCGTCGCGCGCACTCTCCTCCCCGCGCAGGCCGTGGTTCAGGTGTGCGGCGCACACGTCGCACCCGTACTCGAGGAGCATCAGCGTCATGGCGACGCTGTCCGCCCCTCCGGAAAGGGCGCAGAGCACGCGCTCCCCGCGCGAAAGCATCCCCTGGGAGCGCAGCCAGTTATCGAGGCGGTTCATCATGCACCCTGTCCTGGCTGGTAAACGTCGTGAACTGGCCGAGCCACTGCAGCTTCACCGTACCGGTCGAGCCGTGGCGGTTTTTTGCAATGATGCATTCGGCGACGTTTTTTTCTTCGCTGTCTTCATTATAATAATCGTCGCGATACAGGAACATGACGATGTCCGCGTCCTGCTCGATCGCGCCCGACTCTCGCAGGTCGGAAAGCATCGGCCGTTTATCGGCGCGCTGCTCGCTTGCGCGCGAAAGCTGCGACAGGCACATCACCGGAACGTTCAGCTCCTTGGCCATGATCTTGAGTGAGCGCGAGATTTCAGAAACCTCCTGCACACGGTTTTCCGTGCGCTTCGAGCCCTGCATGAGCTGCAGATAGTCGATAACGATCAGCCCCACGTTGTCGCCCAGACGGCGGCATTTCGCCTTCATCTCCGCGGCGGTGATGCCGGGGTTGTCGTCAATATACATGCGCGTCTGCCCAAGTGTATTTGCAGCAAGGGCGAGCTTTTCCCAGTCCGCGTCCGTCAGGTCGCCGTTGCGCAGCTTTTTGGAATCGACGAATGCCTCGTTGGAGAGAAGGCGCGCGGCGAGCTGCTCTTTGGACATTTCCAGCTGGAAAATGACGATGTCCTTGCCCGTC
This sequence comes from uncultured Eubacteriales bacterium, assembly GCA_934630445.1. GTDB lineage: Bacteria > Bacillota > Clostridia > Oscillospirales > Butyricicoccaceae > CAKTWY01. The sequence continues at coordinate 363 of CAKTWY010000135.1, read as the reverse complement.
TTTTTCGCCGCGTGAAGGGCCATGTTCAGGGCGATACTCGTCTTGCCCATGCCGGGACGCGCCGCAACGAGAATGAGATCGGAGCGGTTCAGGCCGCCGAGAAAATTGTCGATCTCCCCCAGGCCCGTCGGGATGCCCGGCAGCTGTCCGCCGTTTCGCGCCAGCTCGTCGAGCCGGTCGTATACCTCCTCAATGGCCAGACGGATATGCGTAAGACCCTTGACCTCCCGCCCGTTGCGCACGCCGTAGATTTTCTGCTCGGCAAGCTCCGCCACGTCCGCCGCGTCGCCGCCGCCGGACTGAATGGCCGCGACGATATCGTCCGTCGCAGCGAGACGCGCGCGCAGCGTCGACTTGTCGCGC
>CAKTWY010000134.1 GCA_934630445.1 uncultured Eubacteriales bacterium | reverse complement strand
CGGAGGCCAGGAAGACTCACACGCGGCCGATGTCCTTTTCCGGGTCGGCAAAGCGCTTTAACGGAATGGACTGGATCGTCTGCTCGTAGAGTTTGGGATACTCGTCTTTCCACTTTTCAAGGCCCGGCGTCATCGCCAGCGGGCACACCACGTTGACATTGATGCCGAACTCGCCCCACTCAGCCGCCGCAACGCGTGACATGCCGCGGATGCCTTCCTTCGCCGCAGCGTAGGAAGACTGGCCGAGCTTGCCGAAAAGGCCCGCGCCGGAGGCAAAGTTGATGACGCTGCCGTGCGTTTCCTTCAGATACGGGAAGCACTCGCGCATATAGAAGAACGTCGCATAAAGGCCGGAGTAAATAGCCAGGTCAAAATCTTCCTTCGAGTGATCGACGAGCATCGTGCCCGACTTGGACACCTGCGCGTTGTTGACCAGGCAGTCGATCTTGCCGAAACGGCCCACAGCCTTCTGCACCACGTTTTTCACAGCAGCCTCGTCGCCGCCGTCCGCCACGACGAAAAGCGCCTCAATGCCGTAGTCGGCCTCCAGATTTTCGCGCGCTTCATTGAGCGTCGACGCCGTGCGGCCGGTGATGACAATGTTTGCGCCCTCCTCGGCAAAAGCCTTTGCGATGCCGTAGCCGATGCCGCGCGCGCCGCCGGTGATGAGGACGACCTTACCTTCCATTCTTTTCATATCCATACCTCCAGGTAAATTTGGTTTACACCTATAACATACCGTATCTCATTTTTGCGCGATAGTCAACAAAAATTTGCCCTTTATGCAGGAAAGATTGCACCGTTCTGCCGATACATCATGCCGAAAAAAAACCTACAACATTCAGTGCCCCTTCACAAAACGAACACATTGGGGCAGTATGCTTATAACCGTGCCGGGGGCGTGGTGTGAGCTCCCGCGATATTGTCAAAAAACCATTACCACCCGGGAAAGGAAGATGTTTGTGAAGCTTCGCGAAAAAATGGCCGCGGCCAGGGGGAAGTTTACGCCCAAAAAAGGCCTCAAGCTCCTGGCGGTCCTCCTGGTGCTTGGGGTCGGCGCCGGCGTCGGACTGAAGATGCTGCGCCCGCAGGCGGTGGCTGCGGGCGCACAGTACACGGACGAAACCGTCTCGCGCCGCGACGTATCCGTCGTGCTGACGGGTTCCGGTACGATCGAGCCCGTCAACCAGTACAGCATTACCTCGCTCGTCTCCGGCGAGGTGCTTGCGTGCACCTTTGAGGAGGGCGACACGGTCGAAAAAGACGATCTGCTCTATACCATCGACACAAAGGACGCGGAAAACTCCGTCGAGAAGGCGCAGCTCAATGTTGAAAAGGCCCGGATGAACTACGACGAGACGCTTGAAACACTTGCCAACCTCAACGTCAAGAGCGAGACCGAGGGCGTTGTCACTGAAGTTTATGTCGAGCCCGGCGATGAGATCCAGTCCGGAACGAAGATTGCGGATGTGCGCGACAGCGCCTATATGGTCGTGAAGCTGCCCTTCAACGCCGCAGACGCAGAAAATTTCTACATAGGGCAGAGTGCGCTTGTCACCGTTGACGGCAGCTTTGAGACGCTCACGGGCGAGGTCAGCGCCATCTCCGCCACCGACGAGGTCGGCGAGGGCTATCAGCTCACGCGCACCGTCACCATCCGCGTCAAAAACCCGGGCGGCCTTTCCGGCACGGCCTACGCCACCGCGACCGTCGGCGGCGCGGCGTGCAACGCGGGCGCGAGCTTTGAATATAACGCGGAGAGCACCATTACGGCAAAGGCCTCCGGCGAAGTGGCGAGCCTTTCCATCACGGAGGGGACGGCGGTTTCAAAGGGCGCCGTCGTCGCAAGGCTCACAAGCACCAGCATCGAAAACCAGGTCAAATCGAGCCAAATCTCCCTGCAGGATGCAGAGCTTTCCCTGCAAAACACGCTCGACCAGCTCGATAACTACAATATCACAGCCCCCATATCCGGAACTGTCATCACGAAGAACGCAAAGCTTGGCGATACGGTCGATACCGGCGCGTCCTCCAGCACACTGGCCGTGATCTACGACATGTCCCAGCTCGTGTTTGATATGGCCATTGACGAGCTTGACATCAGCTCCGTTGCCGTCGGGCAGACGGTCGAGATCACCGCCGACGCCATTGAGGGCACGACCTTCACCGGCGTGGTCGACAAGGTGAGCGTCAGCGGAACGTCGCAGAACGGCGTCACCTCTTATCCCGTAACGGTCGTCATCGACGGCGAAGCCGCCGGCGGCCTCCTCCCGGGGATGAACGTGACCGCCAGTATCGTGGTCGAATCGGCCGAAAATGCGCTGTCCGTGCCGGTGGGCGCCGTGATGCGCGGGAACATCGTCTATGTAAAGGACGACGGCGCAGCGCAGGACGCTGCGCAAAGCGGGGAGGGCGATGAGGCACCCGGCGCCGCCCACGCACCCGACGGCTACCACGCCGTCGAAGTCACGCTCGGCGTCAGCAATGACGATTATATTGAAATTTTAAGCGGTCTGTCCGAAGGCGACGTCGTCGGGGTACCCGCCGCCGCGCGCCAGAGCACGAGCGGCGCTGCCGAAGCCGGCGCCGGAATGGGTATGATGGGCATGGGCGGCGGAGGAATGCCTTCTGGCGGAGGAATGCCCTCCGGCGGCGGTCCGGGCGGCGGAGGCGGAATGCCGGGAGGCATGAGATGAGCGCGCTGATCGAACTGAAAGACGTCTATAAAATCTATAAAATGGGTGAGGAGTCGGTCCACGCCGCGGACGGCATCAGCCTCACCATCGACGCGGGCGAGTTTGTCGCCATCGTCGGACAGTCCGGTTCGGGCAAGTCGACGTGCATGAACATCATCGGCTGCCTCGATGTGCCGACCTCGGGAAGCTATTTTCTGAACGGGCAGGACGTCAGCCATATGAAGGACGACCAGCTTGCCGAGGTGCGCAATAAAATGCTGGGCTTTATCTTCCAGCAGTATAACCTGATCCCGAAGCTCAACGTGCAGGAGAATGTCGAGCTCTCGCTCCTCTATGCCGGCGTCGGCGCGAAAAAGCGCAGTGAGATGGCGCGCGAAGCGCTCGAGCGCGTGGGTCTTGCGGGCAAGATGAAAAATCTTCCCTCCCAGCTCTCCGGCGGGCAGCAGCAGCGCGTGTCCATCGCCCGCGCCCTGGCGGGCCATCCGTCCGTCATCCTCGCCGACGAGCCGACCGGCGCGCTCGATTCCAAAACGAGCCGCGAGGTGCTGGATTTTCTCAAAAAGCTCAATGAAGAGGGCAACACCATCGTCCTCATCACGCACGACAACTCCATCGCCATGGAGGCGAAGCGTCTCGTGCGCATCGCTGACGGCAGGATCATTGAAGATATCCCCACCGCGCAGAAAAAGGGGGCGTAGTCCTTGGGTTTCAAACAGTCCTTTCTTCTGGCGCTGAAAAGCATCGCTACGAGCAAGATGCGTTCGTTTCTCACCATGCTCGGCATCATCATCGGCGTGGGGAGCGTCATCATCCTCGTCAGCCTTATGCAGGGCATGACGAATTCCATGACCTCGACGTTCGAGAGCATGGGCACGAACCTCATCAACGTCAACATCACCGGGCGCGGATCCTCGCGCACCATTGACCCGGAGGACGTTTTTGATTTTACGCAGGAAAACAGCGACCGCTTTACCGCCGTTTCGCCGACAGTGTCGCTTTCCGCCACGCTGAAGGTCGGCTCGACGAGCGTTTCCACGTCCGTTACCGGCTGCTCGGAGGACTATGACAGCATCAAATCCCTCACCGTGGAAAACGGCCGCTTTCTGCAGTATATCGATATCGCGCGCTTAAAGCGAGTGTGCGTCGTGGGTACGTACATCACCTCTGAGCTGTTCGCTGGGGAAAATGCCCTCGGCCAGACAATCAAGATAAACGGCAACCCCTACACCATTGTCGGCGTACTCGAGGAGATCGGCGACTCGACCTCTACCTCGAGCGACAACTGCGTCTACATCCCGTACACCAACGCCTCCAAGATGTCGTGGATGCGCCAGATATCCAGCTATACGTTCATGATCGACGACGCGGCATATGTCCAGGACGGCATGGACCGCATCGACGCCTTCCTCTATGACACCTTTGAGGACGAGGACCTGTACAGCATCTCCAGCGTCACGGAGATGATCGAATCGCTCACAGAGCTGACGGATACAATGACGCTCCTGCTTGTCGGCATCGCGGGCATCTCGCTGCTTGTCGGCGGCATCGGCATCATGAACATCATGCTCGTGTCCGTCACCGAGCGCACGCGCGAGATCGGCATCCGCAAATCCCTGGGCGCGAAAAAGCGCGACATCATGCGCCAGTTCGTCATCGAGGCTGCGACGACAAGCGCCGTCGGCGGCGTGATCGGCATCGTGTTCGGTGTCGTCTGCGCCAGCGTCGTCGGCGGGCTGATCGGGCTTTCCGTCTCGGCGTCGTTTTCCGCGATCGCCATTTCCTTCGGCGTGTCGCTGTTCATCGGCGTGTTCTTCGGCTTCCTCCCGGCGAACAAGGCCGCCAAGCTCAACCCCATTGATGCGCTGCGCTATGACTGAGCGCCGCGCGCGAATCTTGCTGCCATCCTCCTACTTATTCTCACTTTTCGGAGGATTTCCGCCGCCGGGGCCTCTCACACCCGGGTCCTGGCGGCGGAAGTCAAACAATGATCGGAGGTCAATCTGATATGAAAAAATTTGTCTCATTCCTCCTCGCGGCGGCGCTGTGCGTCGGCTTTGCACTGCCGGCGCACGCGGCGAACGAAGCGACCGCTGCAGAGGTTCTGGCCGTTCTGGGCATCATGAACGGCGATGAAAACGGCGATATGAATTTATCCTCCCCCGTCACCCGCGCGGAATTTGCAAAAATGCTCGTCTGCGCCTCGCAGTACAAAGACAGCGCTGCCGGCGCTTCCAATTCTTCGCCGTTTCGCGACGTACCCTACACGCACTGGGCCGCGGGGTATATCAAGGTCGCCGTGCAGCAGGGGTGGGTCACGGGTTACCTCGACGGCACCTACCGCCCGGAGAACACCATCACCCTGGAGGAAGCTGTAAGCGCCAGCGTCAAGCTGCTCGGCTACACCAACAGCGACTTTTCCGGCACATATCCGCAGGGCCAGCTCGCGCTTTACCGCTCCCTCGGCATGGATCAAAACGTCACCGCCGCGCAGGGAACAAAATTGACGCGTGAAAACTGCATGTACCTTGTCTACAACCTCTTAAATGCCAAAACAAAGAACACCGGGCAGACTTATGCCGAAACGCTCGGCCATGCCGTCGATACCGCCACTGGAGAGATCGATTATGTCAGCCTTTTGAACGATCAGATGGACGGCCCCGTCCTGACGAAAACCGCCTTTTCCGCGGCGACGCTCGGCTTCACGCCGCGCACCGTCTACAGAAACGGCGCCGCGGCTTCGGCAGGCGATATCGCCGCGTACGACGTGCTCTATTATTCCGAAAGCCTTTCCGCCGTGTGGGCGTACTCCAGCCGCGTCACCGGCACGTATGAAAAGGCAAGCCCATCCATCGCCAGCCCCACGTCCGTCACTGTGGCGGGCAGCGCCTACAGCGTCTCGGGCGAGGCGCTGCGCGCCCTTTCCGCCGCCGGGGAGCTGAACGTCGGCGACACGGTCACCCTCCTGCTCGGCCGCGACGGAACGGCGGTTTTCGCGCTGAAGTCTGACGAGCTTTCGCAGACCGTGTACGGCGTCGTGACCGCCAAGGGCACGACGAGCTATACCACCGTCTCAGGCGGCGTTTCCACTGCGGAGACGGTCACCCTGACGGCCACGGACGGCGCGTCGTATACGTATAAATCGGGCCGGACCGATCTTGCACTCGGCGACCTTGTGACGGTGGGCGCATCTGCGGACGCGTCCGCCGTCGCGCGGCTTTCCAAAAAGCGCGTCTCCGGCACAGTCAGCGCCGAGAGCATGACATTGGGCAAATATTCCCTCGCATCGGATGTGCGCATCCTCGACGCGGCGGACGGCACGGCGGTGCGCATCTATCCCGCGCGCCTTGACGGCGCGCATCTGGAGGAGGAGGACGTGCTCTTTTACCGCACCGACAGCGCGGGCAGGATCACCGACCTCATCCTCAACGACTACACATCCGACGGCCTTTCCTACGGCATCATGACCGATGTGCGCGAGACGGATGACGGCCTTTCCCTCAGCGGCAGCTACACCTATCTGATCGGCGGGCAGGAGAGCTCCTTCTCCATGCAGTCCGGCAAGCTCAGCGCCAAGGGCGGACCCTCCGCCTTCCGGCTGGACGGCGGGCAGCTGGCCTCGGTCAAATCGCTCACGCAGGTCAAGGACCTCGCAGCCGTGACAGAAACGCAGGTCATCGCCGGGGATGGCACAGTTTATACCATTTCCGAGCAGGCGGACGTGTATGTTTACGAGGATTTCACCTATCTCTATTCCAACCTGCAGGAGGTCCGCGGCGGGGCGTATAACCTGCGCGCCTATTACGACAGGGAGGACAGCGCGGGCGGGCGCGTGCGCATCATCATCGCCACGCCGAAATAGCCCTGGTAAGCATGCCGCGCGTCCTCCCAGGCGTTTCTGCCCTGTCATCCCGGTTCCCGCCTAGTCATCCCGGCCCGCCCTGTCATCCTGAGCGGAGCGACTTGCCCACTCGTCGGAATCGTTGTTGCGCGTCGCCCTAACGGGCATCCTTCAACTCCGTTCCTCCTCCGCAAACACGCTCCCTTTTTCTGCCCCCGGCAGCGGTCGCGTATTTGCCCCCTCCGGGGCACGCGAGGACCCCGGCCGTCAGCCGGAGCACGCCCTTCTACACACGGGATTCTTCGGCTGTCGCCTCAGAATGACAGGAAAGGGGAGCCATCCTGAGCGGCACCCTGTCATCCTGAGCGGAGCGACTTGCCCACTCGTCGGAATCGTTGTTGCGCGTCGCCCTAACGGGCATCCTTCAA
>CAKTWY010000133.1 GCA_934630445.1 uncultured Eubacteriales bacterium | reverse complement strand
AATTGCAGGCTTGGGATTTTTACATGAAGCGCTGCGTATCAATATGACGCCGGGGCGCTGCCAAAAGCCAGCGCCCCGTCTGTTTTGTTTGATCCGCAGCAGGTATAAAGGCATCCTCTTTCACAGGTTTTCCGCAATTTTGATGGCAGTCTCTGTAACATAATCGCGCGGCGCCTGCCTGCGGTCGCTCATAAAATACTCAAACAGCAGGCGCACGCTGTGGTAGCCCTGCGCCTCCGGCCCCTGGCATACGGTAAAGTCGATGATCCCCTCGCGCAGACAGTCGCGTGTGGCGGCGATATCGTCATGGCATGCCACGCGCACGCGCCCGGCAAGACCGAGCTCTCTGACCGCCCGGCACACCCCCGCTACGCCCGCCGCCGCGATATACACGCAGTCGATATCGCTGCGCGCGCGGAAGGCGGCAAGCGTCTTTTCATACGCGCACAGGTCGCTGTCCTGCGACTCGGCGACACCGACGAGCTCATATGCAACGCCCCGGGCGCGAAATGTCTCACAAAAGCCCGCGATGCGCTCGTTGTGTCCCTTGATGCGCTCCGAACCGGTAATGATGAGCAGCTTCACCGGCGCATTCACCATGCGCGCGAGAAGGCCCGCTGCCGTGCGCCCGCCAGCGCGGTAATCGCACCCGACATAGCAGAGCCGTTTTGTTCCCGTGAGGTCGGTATTGACGGCGACGACCGGAACGCCGCGCTCGGAAAGCTCGTCCACGCAGGCTCTCATCCCGGGTGTATCGACCGTGGAAACGCACAGCGCCGCGCACTCCTCCGCCAGGCCGCGCACAGCCGCGATATGCTCCTCCTCCGCGTAGCCCATCACCTCGCGTATTTCCAGAACAACACCGAAGTCGGCGTACTCGCCGCCGGCGCGGCGCACACCGGCGACAACGTCGTCATAAAACGGGTTCCCCACGCCGGGGAAAAAGCAGCCGATCTTCAGCGGCTGCTTGCGCGAGGCGAGGATCTTTCCCGCCAGGTTCGGCTCAAAGCCGAGATCGCGCGCGATCTGCCGCACGTGCTCGGCGACCTCGGGCTTTACCCCGGAGCGGCCATGGAGCACGCGGTCGACCGTGCCGCGCGAGACGCCCGCGACTGCAGCGATCTGCCGGATGGTCACAGCCATGCGCCTCCTCCTTTCTGTTTCAAACTGCCGCTATGCGGTAATATCTTCGCCTGTAAGGCCGACAAAGGCGCCCTCGCGCGCCTCATCGGAATCGGCATGCGCAATGAGCCACTTGTTGCGCGCCCAGAGCAGCCGATCCTCCGTGTTTTTATCCGCGCGCACAGGACGGGCAGTGTTCGTGCCGCGCGGCAGGACGACAATTGCGCGGAAAAACATCTCGCCCGGCGCGTTCACCGGCGCATAGTGCAGCGCCGTTTCAAAAAGCTGCACGCAGGTGCCCGCCGGCACGAGGAACGCTTCAACTTCACTGGTATCGATCGTTCCATCCACGACCTTCTCCAGCGGCGCCAGGAGCAGAACTGCAGGCGTCGCCATGATGTTCAGCTCACTGCCGCGGTGATATTCCAGGCAGCCGAGGTGATGGTTCACGCCGCTGCAATACCCCAGCTGGATGGGCATGCCGCCGTAAAAGCCGTCGCTCAGCTCCTGATGGATCGCCAGCTCCTCAAACGGCGCGATGCTCGGCTCGTACACGACGTGATCCGTGACGCCGGTCTTCTCTGCAAACGCCTTGAGAAGGGCGGAAAAATCATACCCTTCGACGACCGTTCCGTACTTTCGGAAGGCGGGATCGGAAGGGGGGAGAATCTTCTTGATGTTCATAACAGCGCTTCCTTTCTTACAATCTTCAAAAAACTGTGTTCAGCCCGCGCGTCCTACAGCGCGGCAAGCGCCGCGAACGAATCGCGAAGCGCCGGATAGAGCGAGCGGTATACCTCGTAATACGGCGCGTAGCGCGCGCTGTCCTGCGCGTTCGGCGCCTGGGCCGGGTTTGTCCTGACGACGCTGCGGCACGCTGATGCGACGCTCTCGTATACGCCGGTGCCCACGCCCGCGAGGATCGCCGCGCCGAGCGCGGGCCCTTCCTTCGATACGGTGGTCGCCACCTCGCAGCCGTATACATCCGCAAGCATCTGCCGCCAGAGCCGGCTCGAACCGCCCCCGCCGCAGGCGAGCATGGTTTCAAACTTCACGCCCATTTCCCGCAGAATGTCGAGGCAGGCGCGCTGGGAATAAACGACGCCCTCCATCACTGCGCGGAGCATGTCGTACTTGGTGTGGATGGCGGAAAGGCCGAAGAACACCGCGCGGCTTTTTTCGTCGAGGATGGGCGAGCGCTCGCCCATCAGATACGGCAGATAGATCAGGCGGTTCGCGCCGATGGGCACGCGCGCGGCCTGCTGGTCCATCAGCATGTACGGGTCGACGCCCATCCCTTCGGCCGTCTCCCGCTCGGCGGGAAAGAAATTGTCGCGCAGCCATTTGAGCGACATGCCGGCTGCAAGCGTGCAGCTCATCGTCGTCCACGCGCCGGGAACCGCCGCGCAGAACGTGTGCACGCGCCCGGCCGGGTCGATCGCGACGCGCCCGGAGTGGGCGAACACGACGCCGGAGGTGCCCAGCGTCGTAAACGCGCGCCCTTCCTCCACGACGCCCATGCCGACCGCCGCGGCTGCGTTGTCTCCCGCGCCCGCGACGACGGGCGTGCCCTCGAGAAGGCCCGTTGCCGCAGCCGCCTCGCGCGAAATGCGCCCGGCGACCTCGCACGACTCCAAAAGTTCCGGCAGGAGCGAACGGTCGATGTCCAGCGCATCCAGCACCTCGTCGCTCCAGCGCCGGTTTGCGACATCGAGCAGATTCATGCCCGATGCATCGGACACCTCGGCGGCATACGCGCCCGTCAGCCGCCAGCGCAGATAATCCTTCGGCAGAAGGATCTTCCGGCAGCGTGCGTAAAGCTCCGGCTCGTTTTCACGCACCCAGAGGATCTTTGACGCTGTGAAGCCCGGCAGGGCAGGGTTCGCCGTAACGCCGATCAGACGCTCACGGCCGACGATGCGCGTGATCTCCTCACACTGCGCGCCCGTGCGCCCGTCGCACCAGAGGATCGCCGGGCGCAGGACGCGCCCCTCGCCGTCCAGCATGACGAGCCCGTGCATCTGCCCGGAAAAGCCGACGCCCGCGACGCGCGCGGGATCGGCGCCGCTCTCCTCAAGCACCGCGCGGATCGTTTTGACCGCCGCCTCGTACCAGTCCTCCGGTGCCTGTTCGGCCCAGCCGTTGTGCGGCTGATAGAGCGGATATTCGACTGTCCGCGATGCAAGCGCCGCCCCCGTCTCGTCGAAGAGCACGGTCTTGACGCCGGAAGTGCCGAGATCCACACCGATCAAATACTGCATAATCTTCTCCCTCCATCTTCGTGCCCGGGCACGAATTGATTGATTCCAGTGTATTCCATCCCTGCGTGAATGTCAAGCCAAAAGGCTCTGACATGCGGGCGTATGAAGCCCCCCGTTATTCTGCATCCTCGTGCCGCGGAAAAGTTGCCTGTGTTCTGAAAAAAATGCAAATACAGCTTGACATATATCAAGATTTAATTATATAATACAGAGTACATGAGTATCGGCAGACAGCGGCATACGCCCGTTTCTCCCCGCTCTGCGGTTTTACAGGAATATGCCGGTGCCTGTTGTTACGGCGCGTAAAAAGCGCCGCTGGATGCGCGCCTTTTGCGCGCTCCGGAAACACTCAATTTAGGAGGTGTAAAAATGCTTCGTACCTATCAGCCGAAGAAGCGTCAGCGCAGCAAAGAGCACGGTTTCCGCAAGAGAATGGCTACCAAAAACGGAAGAAAGGTGCTTGCCCGCCGCCGCGCCAAGGGCAGAGCTCGCCTGACCCACTAAATCAAAGCAAAAGACCGCCGATGCTTTCGAGTGTGGGCGGTCTGTTTTTCTCTGTAAGGGTGTTTCACCCGGATGAAAGCGCCCAAATTTTGTGATAAAGGCGGCTTTCTTTATGCTTTATACCGTTTCACTCAAGGACAATCGCAGCTTCAGGCGTCTGTACTCCTCAGGCAAGTCCGCGGTCAGCCCGTATATGGCCATCTATGTCAAAAAAAACCGGCTTGGCACCAACCGGCTGGGTATGACTGTCAGCAAAAAGATCGGCTGCGCGGTCGTCAGGAACCGCACGCGCCGCCGCCTGAAGGAGATCTACCGCACGCATGAGGCGGCGTTTCGCTCCGGCTACGATATTGTCGTCGTCGCGCGCAGCCGCGCCGTCGGGGCGGATTTCGCTTTACTTACCAAAAACTTTCTCGGCTGCGCGGGGAAGCTGGAGCTCTTGAAAAAAGGGCTGTGAGGCGTGTGGAAAGGCCCATCATGAAACAACTTTTTCTCTCTGCCATCGGGGCATACCGAACCTATCTCTCTGGCCGCAAGGGCGGACCGTGCTGCCGCTTCGTTCCGACCTGCTCGGAATACGCGCTCGAAGCCATTGAGAAGTACGGCGCGCTCAAAGGCGGGGCGCTCGCGCTTTGGCGCGTGCTGCGCTGCAACCCCTTTGGCCGCAGCGGTTACGACCCCGTTCCCTGAGCCTGTCTGTCCACACCCCATGCGACAAAAACGCACATTTGCTGCGATACGGCGCCGCGGGCGCCGGGAGGGTGCGCCAACGCACCGAAATCTACTAGGGGCTGACCGCCCCGGAGGTTCGAATTTGGAAGGTTTATTATCCTTTATCGCAACCCCATTCGGCTATATTCTCCGCTGGATCTATGAGTTCTGTCATTCGTACGGGCTCTCGATCATCATTTTCACAGTGTTTACGAAGCTCGTGATGCTGCCCTTCTCGATGAAATCAAAGCGCGGCATGCTCGAGGTGCAGCGCCTGCAGCCAAAGCTGGCGGCGCTTGAGAAAAAATATAAAAACGACAAGCAGAAGTACCAGCAGGAGGTCGCCAACCTCTATCAGGCCGAGGGTGTGAGTCCCATGGGCGGCTGCCTGCCGACGCTCATCACCTTCCCGATCATGTTCGCACTGTACTATGACATCCAGCGTCCGCTGACCTACGTCATGGGCCTGGGCGAAGAGCTCATTCTGAAGATCGCCGAGACGCTTAACTATACGGCCGAGGTGATGGATCTTCGCATGATCGAGATCCCGCTGGCATCGCTGATCCACGAGAACTTCGACAAGGTCGCATCGCTCTCGCCGAAGATCATGGACATTGACCTGAACTTCCTCGGCGTCAATCTCGGCGCGACGCCTGATTTTAAGCAGTTCAACCTGTTATGGCTCCTGCCCGTTCTCTCCGGTCTGACGGCTTTTCTCCTGAACAAAGTCATGACGTACATGCAGAAAAAGACCACCGAAGAGGCGAAGGAAGCGCTCGAGGCCGAGCAGATCGCAAAGACCGGCAAAAAGCCGAAAAACACCGAAGGGCCGAAGGTTGACCCGACGCAGAACTCGATGAAGATGATGAACATCATGATGCCGCTGATGAACATCTGGTTCGCGTTCGTTCTTCCGGCAGGCGTCACGCTCTACTGGATCGCCGGCAACCTGACGATGATGCTGCAGGAAGTGCTCTTAAACTACTACTTTAAGTACGAAGTAAAAAAAGAGGAAGCGAAGCGCCTGAAACAGATCGAAGAGTCGAAAAGAAGGCGCGCGGCGATCCTTGCGAGGGAGGACGAGGAAGAAAATGACGAAAAGCATTGAATGCACAGGCGCTACGATTGAAGCTGCCATCGAGGCTGCGCTCAAAGAGCTGAACATGCAGCGCGACGACGTTACCGTCGAAGTGCTGGAAAAGGGCAAATCCGGCTTCTTCGGCCTCGGTGCCGTGGACGCGCGTGTGCGCGTCAGCTACAGCGAAGGCGCGCAGGAGCGCCTGCGCACGTTTCTTGACGGGCTTCTGCGCGAGTTCGGCGTGGAAGCGAAGATCGACATCCGCGAGGGCGAGGACGACACGCTGCTCGTCGAGCTCTCCGGCCCGAACATGGGCATGGTGATCGGCCGGCGCGGTGACACGCTCGATTCCATCCAGTATCTCACATCGCTGGTGATCAACCGCTGCGAGGAGAAGCACTACCGCGTGGTCATCGATACGGAGAACTACCGCGCCAAGCGCGAGGAGTCTCTCGTGCGCCTGGCCAACAAGATGGCGGGCAAGGTACTCAAATATAAAAAGAGCATGACGCTCGAGCCGATGAACCCGTACGAGCGGCGCATCATCCACTCCGCGCTGCAGGATACGGCGGGCGTTACCACTTATTCCACCGGCACGGAGCCGAACCGCCGCGTTGTAGTGGCGCTCGCAGGCGCTGCGCGCCGCGACGGCAAGCGCCCGTACAACCCCAACAGCGGCAGGGGCCCGAAGAAGCCGCAGTAAGGCCGGGCCCGCTACGGCAGGAAATTTCCCCCGACAAGCCGAAGCGGCGTGACCCATGTCACGCCGCTTCTTCTTTATTTCGCGTCCTGCCGGAGCGGCCAATCGAATCGCAAGGAGGAATGGATCGATGCTTCAATATCGCGCTCTGTGCGCGGACGAAATCTGCAGAGAATTGTTTGCGGGCTTCACGCGCCATCAAACCGTGACCAAATGCTGGAGGAAGGAAAAGAACGAATGGGTCATTAAGGATGCTCCTTTTACGGACGACTGGACGGAAGCGGACTATCAGACGCTGGTCACCTGCCTAAAAAACACGGCTTACACAGGCGGTTTTGTGTATGCAGCGTTTCTCGACGGGGTCCTGAAAGGCTTTGTCTGCGTCGAATCCGGCCTCTTCGGCGGGGAACAAAACTATCTCGACCTGTCGAGCATCCACGTCTCGGAAGACATGCGCCGCAGCGGGGTCGGCACGGCGCTCTTCCGGGCGGCGAAAGACTGGGCCAGAAAAAACGGCGCCCGCAAGCTGTACATTTCCGCCCATTCCGCCGTTGAAAGTCAGGCATTTTATCGTCGGATGGGATGCGCTGAGGCGCAGGTCTATCATCAGGGGCATGTCGAAAAAGAACCGTTCGATTGTCAGCTGGAATGCCG
>CAKTWY010000132.1 GCA_934630445.1 uncultured Eubacteriales bacterium | reverse complement strand
TATGCGCGCTGCCCGGGTGCAAAAAGCGTATTATGCGCGGCCTTCCCTTACCGCGCCGACGAGCACGAGGGGAATCTGAGCCGCTATGCGCGCGGCGCGGATTATCACGTCGCTGTGCGCCGCCGCCTTTCCATCGCCGCGCAGCGCCTGCGCGCGGCGCATCCCGAGGCGGGCTGCGCGATCCTCGTCGACGACTCCCCCCTGCCCGAGGTTCTGGCCTGCGCACTTGCAGGCGTGGGCCTTGTGGGAACAAACGGCCTTCTCATCGTGCCGCCATATGGAAGCTATGTCTTTCTCGGAACGCTACTGACTGACCTGACGCTGCCTGAGACCGGCCCTGCCATGCTCACGCGCTGCGCCGACTGCGGCGCCTGCGTGCGCGCGTGTCCTGCGGGCGCTGTCTCCTCCGGCGGCGTGCCGGGCGTGGACGGCACGCGCTGCCTGTCGGCCCTCACGCAGAAAAGCGGCCCGCTCTCACCCGAGGAGGAAGAACTGATCCGCCGTCACCCGTTCATCTGGGGCTGCGATATCTGCCAGGAGGTGTGCCCCTATAACGCCGGCGCGGCTCTCACTCCACTGGCGGAATTTCGCGAAGAACGTATCTTCCGGCTCGAAGAGGAGACGCTCAAAGGCCTGAGCCGGCGTGCATTTATGAAAAAATACCCGGACAGGGCATTCACCTGGCGCGGTCCGGCCCCGCTTTTGCGCAATCTGCGCATAAAGCATGAATAATTTTCGTTTTTCTTTGACAGTTTATTCCTTTCAGGGGTATAATATTTTTGTATATCCCCATATAAGCGGGAGCTCCCCGCTTCTATTTTTCTTTTTGGAGGACATCGCATTGTTTGAGATAATCAACCACACCACGCTCGCCGAATATGAGGCGTTTGTCAGTGCCCATCCGAAGGGCCATTTTATGCAGTCGGAGCTTTGGGCCAAGGTCAAGGACAACTGGAAATGGGAGGCCGTCTGTGTGCGCGGGGCGGATAACCATATCTGCGGCGCGCTTTCCGTTTTGATCCGCCGTCTGCCCGGCGGCCTGCCCTACACGCTGATGTACGCCGGACGCGGGCCGGTATGTGACGTGCACGACACGGAGACGCTCGCCGCCCTTTTGGAGGGCGCGAAGGCGCTGGCCAAGCGCCATCACGCGTATGTGCTCAAGATAGACCCCGACGTGCTCTCCAGCGACGTGACGTTTATCGACATCATGACCAAGCTCGGCTTTCAGTACCAGGCGGGCGGGAAAAATTTTGAGGGCATCCAGCCGCGCTATGTGTTCCGTCTCAATGTCGAGGGCAAAACGCCGGACGAGGTGATGGCCGTCTTCCATTCCAAAACGCGCTACAACATCCGCCTGGCCGAGCGCAAGGGCGTCGAAGTGCGCCTGTGCGGGGAGGAAATGCTGGCCGACTTTTCCCGCATCATGCTCGAGACAGGCGTGCGCGACGGCTTTGTCACGCGCCCGCAGTCTTATTTTGAAAAAATGCTCCGCGTCATGGGACCGAACGCCCGCCTTTACATGGCCTTTCATGAGGGGAAGGCCATCGCCGGCACGCTGGCGATCCACTACGGCGACAAGGTCTGGTACCTCTACGGCGCGTCTTCCAACGAATACAGGAACTACATGCCCAACTATCTCCTGCAGTGGAACATGATCCAGTGGGCGATTGAGACCGGCTGCCGCATTTACGATTTTCGCGGCGTCTCCGGCGATATTTCGGAGGACAACCCCTTATACGGCCTGTACCGCTTCAAAAAAGGCTTCAATGGTGATTTCTGCGAGTTTGTGGGGGAGTTCAATTACGTTTTTAACCCCGCGGTGAATTTTGCGATCGAAAAAGGCAGCCACATCTACCGCAACATGCGCCGTTCCCTGTTCCTGCTGAAAAACCGCGGACATGAGGAGAAAAAGAACGCTGCCGGGCAGACCTCCGCGCAGCACAATGAGCGGAAGGAATAGCCTGATTTCCGGCTGTAATGCCAATCCCCGATAGAAAGAGGTGCGCCATGAAAGCACTGGTTGTGGAAAAGGATAAGCTTCGCAAAAACATCGACATTGTGAAAAAGCGCGCCGATCATGCAATGATCTTCGGCGTGCTGAAGGGCAACGGCTATGGCTTGGGCCTGATCGAACTTGCGCGCATCCTGCGCGACGACGGGATCAGCCGCTTTGCCGTGACGGAGCCGTCGGACGCGCTGCGCCTGCGGGGCGCGGGCTTCTGCGATGAGGAGATCCTCATCATCCGCTCCGCCGCCGACGAGGAGGATATCAAGACCATCATCGAGGCGTGCGCCACTGCCACCGTTGGCTCGAGTGAAGCCGCCGCCGCCCTGAACGGCGTCGCCGAGCGCGACGGCATCGTCATTGACGTTCATATCGAGATCGATACCGGCATGGGCCGCTACGGCTTTCTGCCCGGCGAAATGGACAAGGTACTGTCCGTTTACAAATACATGAAGAACTTAAACGTCACAGGGATCTATACGCATTTTCACTCCGCTTTTTCAAACCGGGCAGCGACCAAAGCCCAGCAGGAAGCGCTTCTCAAGGTGGTCGAGGCGATCCGCGCGGCAGGGTTTGAACCGGGGATCGTGCATGCGTCCAATTCCTCCGCGCTGTTCGGTTCCGAACTTTCTCCGCTCGACGCGGTGCGCATCGGTTCGGCTTTCACCGGGCGCCTTCCGCGCAAAGGGAACGCCGGTCTGCAGCGCGTGGGCTATCTGAGCTGCCCTATTTCGGAAATCCGCTGGCTTCCAAAGGGGCATTCCGTCGGCTACGGCGCAGGCTTCGTCACACGCCGGCCGACGAAGATCGCCATCATCCCACTGGGTTACAACGACGGTTTTCTGGTTGAAAAGACGCGCGATATTTACCGTCTGCGCGATGTGATCCGCTACATGCTCTCCGACCTGAAGCGCCTTGTCAGCGGCGGGAAATTCTACGTCTCGATCGGCGGACGGCGCGCACGCGTGCTTGGCCACGTGGGGCTGAACAATACCATCGTCGACGTGACGAACATCCCCTGCGCCGTGGGCGACGAAGCGGTCTTCGACTGCTCCCCGCTCTACGTCGGCGCGCATATCGAGCGGCGCTATGTCTGACACGCCGCTCTACACGGCGCTGCGCGCGCTGGCCGATGAAAATCCGCTGCGCCTGTGCATGCCCGGGCACAAGGGCGTCTTCATGCCGGAGGCATCCTTTCTCCCGCTCGCCGAAATCGACTTTACCGAGCTCCCCCCTACAGGGAATCTTTACGAGGGCGTCGGCCCCATCTCCGATGCGGAGCGCCTCCTCGCCGCCGCCTATGGCGCGCCGCAGGCATTTTTCCTGACCGGCGGCTCGACGCAGGGCGTTCTTGCCGCGCTCGCACTCGCCTGCCCGCCCGGCAGCCGCTTCCTCTGCGACCGCGCGTGCCACAAAAGCGTGCAGGCTGCCGCTGTGCTTCTCGACTTGACGCCCGAGTTTGTCTATCCCGAGATGACGCGGTTCGGCTTCACCGGGCGCATCCAGCCTGAAGCGCTCGCCGCGGCTTTCCGCCGTGTGCCGGATGCGGCGGCTTTCATTCTCGTCAGCCCCACTTATTACGGCGTGCGGCAGGATATTCCGGCGCTCGCCGCCGTCTGCCGCGCGGCGGGCGCGCGTTTGATCGTCGACAGCGCGCACGGCGCGCATTTTCCTGTCCTTGGTATTTCGTCCGCGGTGGAGGACGGCGCCGCCCTTGCCGTCCTCTCCGCGCACAAAACGCTCCCTGCAATGGGGCAGAGCGCGTTTCTCCTCGCGGACAGCTCTTTCTCCCCTGACGCGGTGCGGCGCTTCACGGCGCTTTTCGGCACTTCCAGCCCTTCGTACGCGCTCATGGCGTCTCTCGACCTTGCGCGCGCGCACCTCACTTCACAGGAGGGCCGCGCAGCCTGGCGCGGTGCAATGGAACGCGTCGCCTCCCTGCGGGAACGCATCTCACGCTCGACGCCGCTGCACGCGTTGTGTCCGTCGGATGGGCTGGTGCTCGACCCATGCAGACTTACGGTCCACATGCCGCCCGGCGCGTCGGGGAATGCGCTTTCCCAGGCGCTCATCTCCTCATACAATCTTTTCTGCGAGATGGCGGACGAGAGGAACGTCGTTTTCATCTTCACTTCCTGCGACGACTCCGCACGGGGCGACGCGCTTTTCGAAGCGCTCAGTGCACTTTCATGCGGCTTTTCTGAAACGGATGAGGAACAGGCGCCGCTCTCTGTACCGCATCCGGAGCGCGTCTGCTCCCCGCGCACGGCCTTTTTTTCTGCCGGTGAGGCGGTTGCGCTCTCCCACGCATGCGGACGCGTCTGTGCCAGGGACATCACCCCCTATCCGCCGGGCATCCCTGTTTTGTGCGCCGGTGAACGTGTCGACGAATTTTGCATTGAATATCTGATGAAAATAGGGTATAATAAATGCAGCAAGATCCTTGTCATGTCCTGATTTCTTTTTAACATATTCCACAAAGGAGGCGTACTTATGAAAATCATCCTTGCCATCGTCAACCACGACGATTCCCAGAGTGTCATTCAGCATTTGATGCAGGAGGGCTTTTTCATCACGAAGCTTTCCACCACCGGCGGCTTTTTGAAGGCTGGAAACGTCACCATCCTGATCGGTGTCGATGCTGAAAAAGTGCAGGACGTTATCGATATCATCAGCAAATATTCCAAGAGCCGCAAGCAGATCATCCCCACCTCTTCCGAGCTCGGTATGGGCTTCTACCCCTCCATGCCGGTCGAAGTCGTCGTCGGCGGCGCCACGATCTTTGTACTGGATGTCGACCGTTTCGAAAAAGTATAACAGGGGTTGTGTTCCTGCAAACGCCGCACAGCGCCGGCAATGCTTTCAGCCTGCCGGAGGGGCTGTTGCACATAAAATGCAACAGCCCCTCCTTTCCGTATATCGCCCTGTCCGGTCTGGCAGCACGTACTTTTTTGATTTTGACGCAAAGGACGGTAGAACATGACCCTCCCCGGTATCATCGGCAACGCCCGCCTGCGGGATTCCCTCGCGCCGCTTGACGGCGCGCACTTCCCTCATGCGGTTCTGATCGAAGGGCCGCACGGCTGCGGCAAAGCCACGCTCGCGCGCACGATCGCGTGCGCGCTTGTATGCACGCAGCAGACTGTGCCCTGTCTTGTCTGCGCGCAGTGCCGCAAGGTTCTTTCCGGCACACACCCGGACCTGACCTCTATTGGGGAGGATGGAACCGAGATCACGGTCGACCGCATCCGCGCCCTGCGCACAGATGCATATATCCGTCCGAACGAAGCGCCGAAAAAAATTTATATCATTCATCATGCGGAGAATATGAACCTCTCCGCGCAAAACGCGCTGCTGAAAATTTTGGAAGAGCCGCCCGCGCATGTAGTCTTTCTTCTTCTGTGCGAAAGCCGGCGCGCGCTGCTCGATACGATCGCGTCGCGCGTGGTTCCCTTCTCCATGGCCCCGCTTTCCGTGCAGGAGCTCACAGATGAGCTGCGCCGCCGCTTCCCTGCGGCGGACGAGCGTTCCCTCTCCGACGCGGCGCGTGTCAGCGGCGGTTTTCTCGGCCGTGCATGCCAGGCGCTGACCGGCGGCGAGGACGAAATGCACATAGCCGCACGCACATGGTGCCGTGCGCTTTCTACCGGGAGCGAGCTTTCCCTGCTTGAGGCGTCTGTCGCGATGGAAAAGATCGAGCGCAGCTCTTTTGATGTTTTCTGCGACGAATGCGTCCTGTTTCTGCGCTCGGCAATCTTCCTCAAAGCGTCGGTCGATCCGATGCTCTGCCGGGAGGATACCGACACAGCCTCTGCGCTGGCCGCCCTTTGTCCGACCGATATGCTGCTGCGCCTGTGCGACCTTTTCACCGTGCTGAAGCGCCGCTGCGCGGCAAACGGCTCGATGGCGGCGCTGACGGCCTATCTCTGTGCGGGCAGCGCGGCGCTTATCCGGCCCGCCGGCGCTTCAAACCAGATATAAAACAACGACAATCATGGCCCGCCGCGCGCCTCAAGCGCGGTCCTTCCGCAGCTGCGTGTGCCGCGGCGGAAGCATATGAGGAGAATACATTTGACTGAGGTAATTGGAGTACGATTTAAAAAGGTCGGCAAGGTCTATTATTTTGACCCTGCCGGGCTGCAGGTTTCCAAGGGGCAGAATGTCATCGTGGAAACCGCGCGCGGCGTCGAGATCGGCGAGACGGTTCTGCCCAACCGGATGGTCGACGATGAGCATATCGTCGCGCCCCTGAGGCGGGTGCTGCGCATCGCGACGGAGGAGGATCTCGCCGTCGTGGCCCGCAATGAAAAAAAGGAGGCGGAGGCCTTCGCCGTCTGCCAGAAGAAGATCGCCGAACACAAGCTCGATATGCGCCTTGTCACGGTGGAATATACCTTTGACATGAACAAGATCCTCTTTTATTTCACAGCGGACGGCCGCGTGGACTTCCGCGAGCTTGTAAAGGACCTGGCGTCGGTCTTCCGCACGCGCATCGAGCTGCGGCAGATCGGCGTGCGCGACGAGGCGAAAATGATCGGCGGTCTGGGCATCTGTGGGAACCCCCTGTGCTGTTCGACGTTTCTCGATGATTTTCAGCCGGTTTCCATCAAGATGGCAAAGGAGCAGGGCCTGTCCCTGAACCCGACAAAAATTTCCGGTACCTGCGGCAGACTGATGTGCTGCCTGAAATATGAGCAGGAAGCATATGAGGATCTTACGCGCCGCACCCCGCCGGTCGATTCGCTTGTCGAAACGCCGCAGGGCATCGGTACGGTGACGGAGATCAGCCTGATCAAGGGCATCCTGAAAGTCCGCCTTGAAAAGTCGCCCGAAGCGCCCAAGCAGTTTACGGTGGAGGATTGCAAAGTTCTCCGTTCCGGCCGCGGCCCGCGCCCGGAGAATCTTCCCCCGCCCCAGATGCCTGAGCGCCCTGAGCGGCCCGAACGGCCGGAAGTGAAGGACCGGCCGCCCCGCAGGGTTCGCGACCGGTCCGAACGCAGCGACCGGCCGGAAAGGGCAGACC
>CAKTWY010000131.1 GCA_934630445.1 uncultured Eubacteriales bacterium | reverse complement strand
CCCATGATCGGCAGCGGGAGCGTTTCCACCGCCTCTCCGCCGGAGGCGATGACGTATCCGCCGCCCGCGCGGCGAAGCGCCTCCACCGCGGCGAGGATATCCGCGTCATTATCCCCGGCGGCGCAGATGTTGTGGCTGTCGTGCGATACGCTCAGGGCGATCGCGCCGTTTTGAATGCCGAAGCCGGAAAGGGCCGCGACGCCGACTTTGCCCG
This sequence comes from uncultured Eubacteriales bacterium, assembly GCA_934630445.1. GTDB lineage: Bacteria > Bacillota > Clostridia > Oscillospirales > Butyricicoccaceae > CAKTWY01. Next base: position 6,836 of record CAKTWY010000131.1, on the reverse strand, counting down.
TCGCGTGATGGCGTTCGATCACGGCGAGCTTGCTGTATGCGCCGCCGGGCGCGAACATGCCGCCTGCCTGCGGCAGGCGCGCGCGCAGGTGTTCGGTCATGATCTGGCCCGGAACAAGGCCGATCACAACGTCCTCGCCGCGCGCGGGGAGCGCGAGCGCGGCCGCGTCCACAGGGGCGAAGTTGATCGTATGCCGGAGCGGATGCTCCGGCGGGAGCGTGCGCGCGCCGGAGCGCACAGCGGAAACGTCGCGTCCTTTGTGGTAGACCGCGCTTACCTGCACGGTGTCGAGGTCCTCCAGCAGGACCATGTCCGCCTGATACCCCGGGGCGATCGCGCCGAGCGTCTTGAGGCCGTAGAGGCGCGCGGTGTTGATCGTCGCCATGCGCACCGCGTCCGCCGGCTTTATGCCCAGCGCGATCGCGCGCCGCACGCAGTGGTCGATGTGCCCTTCCCGGCGGATGTCAGAGACATGCCGGTCGTCCGTACAGAAGGAAAAGTTCGCCGTGTCGATCCCCTCGCGCACGATGCCAGATACGATCGCTTCCAGGTTTTTCGCAGCGCTGCCTTCGCGGATATGGATGTGCATGCCGCACCGAAGCTCCTGCATGGCATATTCAAACGTCGTGCACTCGTGGTCCGTGCGGATGCCCGCCAGCGCGTAGGCGGAGAGGTCCTTTTCGTTCAGGAAGGGCGCGTGGCCGTCGCACACCGCGTGGGAGAAAAGCGCGAGCTTTTCCATCATACCCGCCTCGCCGCTGACGACGGCGAGGGAATCCATCACCTCGCCCAGGCCCAGCACACGCGGATGGGAGAGGTAGCGCGCCATCTCGCGCGCGGTGAAGGCGCAGCCGTTCAGTTCAAAGGAAACGGCCGGAACGCACGAGGGCATCATTACATAGACGTTTGCCGGCACGTCCTCAGTCGTGTCCAGAATGTAGTCGATACCGGTCGCGCCGCTGACGTTGGCCGATTCGTGCGGGTCGACGATATAGGTCGTCGTGCCGCGGCGCACGGCATTTTCCACAAGCTCCGGCGGAGAGACGAGCGTCGACTCCAGATGCAGATGCGCGTCGATAAAACCGGGGCAGAGGATACGCCCGGAAACGTCGATCGTCCGCTCGCCTTCATAGCTGCCCACGCCGACGATGACGCCGCCTTCCACCGCCACGTCCGCGCGCAGAAGTTCACCCGTGAAAACATTGAGCACCGTGCCGCCGGTAAAAACTGTTTCGGCCCGGCGCAGCGCGCGCGCGGCGCATGCATAGTGCGCGTATTTTTGATAGTCCATCGTGCCGCCTCCGTTCCCTCGTGATGTGGGCGTATCAGCCGCAGCGGCGCCCTTTCAGGGCCGCATTCCGGTTGACCGCCTCAGATTTATGTATCATCATAGCGACCGCGCGGGCGTTTGTCAACACGCGGGGCATATGTTTCGATTTGTTTACATTTGCCGCGATTGACGCACACGGCGGAATGCTCTATAATAATAGTCAATAATATATGCCGCAATCGGCAGATGGATAGAAGAGGGTTTGAAATGGGAGATGTTTTCGTCGAAAAGATCGTTCGCAGGAAGATGGACTTGAAAATGATGGGGATACGCCTGCTCCTTATTCTCGGCGTGGCGGTGGTCGTGTTTATCGGGATGTTTACGCAGCTGCTGGGTTTTTTGAGCGCGATCGTAGTCGTTTTGGCAGGATGGGGCGCCTGGTGGGCATGGGGGTTTACCAATGTCGAGTTTGAATACGCGCTGACAAACGGCGATCTCGACGTGGATAAAATCCTCTCCCAGCGCACGCGCAAACGCCTGACGACGGTCAAATGCCGCGAGATGGAGCTGGCCGCGCCGGTCGACGCTGCGCATATGGGGGATTTTAACGATCCGAATGTGAAAAAGACGATCGACGCTTCCTCCGCGCCGAATGCGCCCGGGCGCTGGTTCATCATCTACAATGCAAAGGACGGCGTGCGCACGAAGCTTATCTTTGAGCCGGACGAGCGCTTTATCGACGGCATGCACCGCGCAGCTCCGCGCAAGGTTCTGAGATGAACGCCGTCGGCGCGGATATCCTCGAAATTTCGCGCATGCGGCGTCTGCTGGAAAACGACTATTTTATGCGCCGCGTTTTTTCCGCGCGCGAAAGGGAATATATCGCCTCAAAATGCACTGCGGCGGCGCAGTCCGCGGCGGGCATTTTTTGTGCAAAAGAGGCGTTTATTAAAGCCACCGGGGTGACGGGCCTCTCCATGCTGCGGAAGATTGAGGTGCTGCACACGCCGTCCGGGGCGCCGTATTTCAGCGTGCCGGACGATATGCGCTGCGCGCTTGGCGCGTGCGTGCCGGCGCTTTCCATCTCGCACTGCAGGGAATACGCCATGGCGGTGGCCGTATTTGACGCCTGCGCTGCACCGGAGGAAGAGCAACAGGGCAAAACGTTCGTGTGATTTGTAAGAAGGGAGCGTACGCGTATGAAGCTTTGCACTGCGCGCCAGATGGCGGAGATCGACCGCCGGGCCATCGAATCGTTCCACATCCCGTCGCTGACGCTGATGGAGAATGCCGGCCGCGCGCTTTTTGAGGAGATGCATGCCGGCGCACAGACGGTCGCGGCAGTGTTCATCAAGGCGGGGAAAAACGGCGGCGACGGCCTTGTGGCCGCGCGCCTTCTTCTGCAGTGCGGGGCGCGGGTGCGCTGCTTTATGGTCGGTGAGCCGCGCCGGATGGCGGACGACACCGCCGCCATGCAGCGCCGCTTTGAATCCGCCGGCGGCAGAGTCGAGGTGCTCACGCATCTGGACGATGAAACGCTCGACTACTGCTACCGCTGCACGGTCGCGGTCGACGCGATGTTTGGCACGGGCCTTTCCCGCCCGCTCGAGGGGCTCGACCGCGAAGCGGTGGAGCTGATCAATGCGCTGCCGGCAAAGGTCTTTTCAGCCGACCTTCCCAGCGGCATTGCGGCAGATACGGGGCGCGTCATGGGCGCGGCGGTGCGCGCGCACTGCACGGTGACGTTTTCGTATGCAAAGCCTGCGCATTTTCTCGAGGCGTCCGCGCCGTACTGCGCCCGCGTGGTCACACGGGCGATCGGCATTCCACCGGAGGCGGCGCAGGAGCAGGCGCTCACCCTCTCAGCGGCCGATTGGGAGGAGATTGACGCAGGCATCCCTGTGCGCGACGAATGCGGGCATAAGGGCACCTTTGGCCGCGTGCTCGCCGTGTGCGGGGCGCGCGGCTATACGGGCGCGCCGTTTTTTTCCATGCAGGCTGCGGTGCGCTCCGGCGCGGGCCTGGTTTACGCTCTCCTGGCGGACGACATTTATCCCATCCTTGCGGCAAAGCTTGCCGAGCCCGTGCTCATCCCTGCGCCAAGCGATCGCAACGGACGTCTGTCCGTCAGGGCGGCGGGCGCGCTTTCAAAAGCGCTTCGTACGGCCGACGCGTGCCTGTTTGGCTGCGGCCTCGGCGCGTCGGAGGATGTGCGCGCGCTCCTTGCCCTTGTTTTGCGGGAGAGCCGCGCGCCCGTCGTGATCGACGCCGACGGCATAAATGTGCTCGCGCGGAATATAGATATCCTGAAGACCGCAAAGGCGCCCGTTATCCTCACGCCGCATCCGGGCGAATACCGCAGGCTCAGAGGCGCGCTTCCCGAGCGGGAAGCGCTGCTGCAGGACGCGGCTGCGTTTGCGCAGGAGCTCGGGGTGACGCTTGTTCTGAAGGGGCACCGCACCATCACCGCCTCGCCGGACGGAAGGGCGTGCATCAACACGACCGGAAATTCCGGCATGGCGAAGGGCGGCTCAGGAGATGTGCTCGCGGGCGTGGTGACGGCGCTGCTCGCGCAGGGGGCGCAGCCTTATGAGGCGGCGCGCGCGGCTGTTTTTGTGCACGGGATGGCGGGCGACTTCTGCGCGCGCGACATCGGGCGCTACGGCATGACGCCGAGCGACATGCTCGAGGCGCTGCCGGCGGTTTTTCAAAAGCTTGAGGCGCGCAGGGGATAGCATCCGCGCGCCGCACGGGAGTGATGTGTCTTGAAAAACCGGCTGCGCCGGGCGGCGCTTGTGTGCTTGTTGTCCTTTCTTTTCACAGGCTGCGCGCCGATGGAGGCGCAGGATGCCGCGCAGACGATCCGGCAGACCTATGCGGCGTTCAGTACCATTTCGGCGGAGTGCGTGCTCGCGCTGCATGAAGCGCAGCGCGTGAGCGAGTATACCTTCACGCTTGACGCCAACCGAGAAAACGCGGTGCTCGTCCTCACGGCTCCCGAAGCGGTGGCGGGCATCACCGTCACAACGGGCGAGGATGGGGGCAGCATCTCCTACGGCACGACGCAGCTCGCTCTGCCCATCGAGCCGCGCGAGGGCTTTTCCCCTTACGACTGCGTGCCCGTTTTGCTACATGAGATCGGAACGCTCGCGCCCGCCTCCGCAGGCAGCGAGAAGCTTCCCGGCGGGGAGAGCGTACTGCTGACGTATGAATATGAGCTGGAAGAGGGAACCGCCCAAAAGCGCGTGTGGTTTGACGAAAAGACCCTGCGCCTTGCCGCGGCGGAATGTCTCTACGACGGCGAGCTGATGCTGCGCGTCGACTTTACGCGCTGCACGGTTGAATGACCGCCCGGGCGCGGACTTTGCCCGCTGCGAATCCAGATAAAGGAAGTTTTTTGATTGGAACGGATCTGGGCTGAGATCAATCTCGACCATTTGAAGGAGAATTACCGCCGCATCGCATCTCACGCGGCGGGCGCGAAGATTTTAGGCGTTGTGAAGGCCGACGCATACGGCCACGGCGCGGTTCAGGTCGCGCGCATGCTCGAAGCGCTCGGCTGCGCTTATCTCGGCGTCGCTGCGGTGGGCGAGGGGGTACAGCTGCGCGCGCATGGTGTGCGCGCGCCCATCCTTGTCCTCGGCGCGGCGGAGCGTGAGAGCGTTCCCGCCGCGTGCCGCAATGCCCTCACGCTGACCGCGGCGAACGTGGAACATGCGCGCATGCTTTCGCAGGCCGCGGCCGGGGAACTGTGCGTACACGCCAAGGTCGACACGGGCATGACGCGTTTGGGCGTCACGGCACGGGATCATGTCGAAGACGCGGCGCGCGCGCTTACAGCCATAGCCGCTCTCCCACGGCTCAGGCTCGAGGGGGCGTTTACGCATTTTGCCGTGGCGGATGCGCCCGAGGGGCGCGCTTATACCGAAGAGCAGTTCCGCCTTTTCACCGAGGTGGTGCGCGCGGCGGAGCGCATGGGGCTGAAAGTGCCGATCAAGCATTGCGCAAACAGCGCCGCGGTGGTACAATACCCATATATGCACCTGGATATGGTGCGCCCGGGTATCATTCTTTACGGGTGTGAACCGGACAGGTCCATGCGCGGATGTATGGACTTAAAGCCGGTTCTGTCGCTTAAAGCGCGCGTCGCGCAGGTCAAGGATGTCGCGGCGGGCACCTGCGTCAGCTACGGCAGACATTACACCACCGCCGGCACGCGGCGCATCGCTGTCGTTTCCGCCGGTTATGCCGACGGCTACATGCGCCGGAATTCCAACCGGTCGGACATGCTTCTGGCAAACCGGCGCGCGCCGGTGCGCGGGCGCGTGTGCATGGATATGACCATGGCCGACGTGACCGGTATCCCCGGCGTATCGGCGGGCGATACGGCGACGCTGATCGGCGCGGACATCACCGCGTGGGAACTGGCCGAAAATTGTGAAACAATCGCCTATGAGGTACTTTGTGCGCTGTCCAAGCGCGTACCGCGCGTCTATCTTGAGAATGGGGCGGAAATCGCGCGCACGGTCTATGTTCCGTGACGCGGTGCGCGCACCAAGCGCGTGCGGCGCGCCATAAGATGGAGTGAGAGGAAGGCGCCGCCATACGGCGGCAAAAATTTCGATCAGCTGTTTTAAAACCTCCGTATTTGGGGAAAATGACTTTACAGTGATGATCTTCACTGTAAAACCTGACCGGCGGAGCGTGAATGGCGTGGATTACAGTATCAGAAGAGGAGATATCTACTACGCGGATTTAAGTCCCGTGGTAGGAAGCGAGCAGGGCGGCGTTCGCCCCGTGCTCATCGTACAAAACGACATCGGCAACAAGCACAGCCCGACGGTGATCGCGGCCGCGATCACGTCACAGATCAACAAAGCAAAGCTTCCGACGCATATTGAGCTGCAGGCGCGCTCCTACGGGCTTTCAAAGGATTCGGTGATCCTTCTCGAGCAGGTGCGCACCATCGACAAACGGCGTCTGAAAGAGCGCATGGGCCGCCTGGACGAAGGCGTTATGTCCAGAGTCGACGAGGCGATCGCCGTGAGCCTGGGAATCAAGGAAGAGTTTTAAAAAGGCTGGATGGATGATGCTGCAGCGGGAGAAAGGACGATGAAAGATGGCAAGAAACAAGTGGATGGTCACGGTGGGCTCGATCCTTTTGATCGCGCTGCTTGCAAGCGGTTATATGGCTGTCGCGGCGGAATACGGTTCGAAGGAAGATCCGCTCGTGACGCTCAGCTACATAACCGACGTACTTGAGCCGGAGGCGCTGAAGCGAGTTGACGAGGCGATCGCGGATAAGACTGCGACGCTGAACGCCGAGCTCGACGGCAAGATCGAGGAATACGTCGCCAAGCTCGACGAAGCGCTTGCCTCTGGCGGAGGCAGCGCGTCCGATCTGGCGTCGAACGAGGCGCTCATCAACGCCGTTGCCGACGCTGTCATCGAAAAAATGGGCGCGGATTCCTCCGCGACGGCTCCCGCCGGAGAGAGCTGGAAGGTCGTAAAGCTCGAAGCGGGCAAAAAGCTCACCGGCAAGGTCGGCGCGCAGATTCTGCTGCGC
>CAKTWY010000130.1 GCA_934630445.1 uncultured Eubacteriales bacterium | reverse complement strand
GCGCGCTGGATCCTTGCAGACGCGCAGCGCATGAAACGGGAAGAGACGTTGGACTGAAGCAGGAACGCCGCGGAAAGGATATCCTATCCGCGGCGTTTTTTTGTGATACGCGTTTACGTCCAGGCCTCGCCCAAAAGGGCGGCCGCGCGGACGATCTCCTCGTCCGAAAGGCCGGCGTAGCCCAATACGAGCGTCGCCTCCCCGCTTTCACAGCCCGGCGCGCAGTATTCCGACAATCCGTGCAGCCTTACCCCATGCGCGCGCGCACGCGCGACAAGCTCCGCCTCGGACAGGCCGAGCGCGAGCGTGATGAGAAAGTGCAGCCCCGCCCGCTCCCCGCGCACCTGCATGTTTTGGCCGAAGGGCTGCACGGAAAGCGCGCGGATGAGGAGTTCCCGCTTGCGCTTGTAGAGCAGCGTCATCCGGTTCAGATGCCTTGCAAAATGCCCTTCACCGATAAAACGCGCGAGCGTGTGCTGCTCGATACGCGACACGGTCGACGAATAGAACCGGAATTTTTCGCGGTAGAGCGGGAGCAGGCTCTCCGGCAGTACCAGGTACGCCGCGCGGATCGACGGGGCGATGCTGCGTGAAAACGTGCCCAGGTACACGACACGCCCGTACGCGTCAAACCCCTGCAGCGCCGGGATGGGGCGCATGCCGTAGCGGAATTCGCTGTCGTAATCGTCCTCGATGATGTACGCTCCCGTCCTCGCTGCCCAGCCGAGCAGCTGCATGCGCCGGCCGACCGGCATCGTTACCCCCAGGGGGAACTGGTGCGAGGGCGTGATGTATGCCGCCGTCGCGTCGCTTTCCATCAGGTGCGCGGCGCTCATCCCCTGCTGGTCGACCGGGATCATGCGCACCTCGCTCTGGTGGTTGCGCATCAGCTCCAGCGTTTTAAGATAGCCCGGGTTTTCAAGCGCGTAAACGGCGCTCCTGCCGAGGAGCTGTACGACCAGGTCCAGCAGGTATTCGATGCCGGCGCCGATGACGATCTGCTCGGGCCGGCAGCGCACGCCGCGCATTTCATGAAGCGTCTTGGCCAGCGTGCGCCGCAGCGCCTCGTCGCCCTGCGCCTCGCCGCGCAGCAGCAGGTCCGACGTGCCGTAGACCACGCTCTTCGTAATTTTTGCCCACGTGGCGTAGGGGAAAGCGCGCGTGTCGACTGCACCGGTGGAGAAATGCAGCGCTGTATCTTCCGGCAGTACGGAGGCAGAGGGCGGCGGGCAGGGCGCTTCTTCTGGCGCGAGGGGCGCCTCTACGGCGCAGGCAAAATATCCGCTGCGCGGCCTTGACTGGATATATCCCTCCGCCAGGAGCATGGAATAGGCCGTCTCCACTGTGCTTTGGCTCAGACGCAGCTGCGCGGAGAGCGCGCGCTTGGACGGCAGCCGCTCGCCCGGCGCAATGGCGCCGGATTTGATCTCGCCGGCAAGGGCGCGGTAAAGCTGGTCATAAAGCGGCCTTTTGCAGGCGGTATCCGGAAGAAAAGTAAAAGCGTCCATCGTATACCTCAACTGGCATGGTTTAAAAAATCAAAACTGGATATTTGCATGATATCAGTATAACGATATAATAAGCCATGAGCTCAAATTCTGTCAAGCAAAGGAGTCATATACATGCACCGTGAAAGAAACGAATTGAACCGCAATCTCGCCCAGATGTTAAAGGGCGGCGTCATCATGGACGTCACAAATCCGAAGGAGGCGGCAATCGCCGAGGAGGCGGGCGCAGTCGCCGTCATGGCGCTCGAGCGCGTGCCGTCCGATATCCGCAAGGAGGGCGGCGTCGCGCGCATGAGCGACCCGAAGATGATCAAAGAGATTCAGCGCGCCGTGTCCATCCCCGTCATGGCGAAGGCGCGCATCGGGCATATCGCCGAGGCGCAGATTCTGCAGGCGCTCGGCGTGGACTACATTGACGAGAGCGAGGTGCTTACTCCGGCGGACGACCGGTATCATCTGGACAAATTTTCCTTCAAGGTGCCATTTGTCTGCGGCGCGCGCGATATTGGGGAAGCGCTTCGCCGCATCGGCGAGGGCGCGTCCATGATCCGCACGAAGGGTGAGGCCGGTACCGGCAACGTCGTGGAAGCGGTGCGCCATATGCGTGCGATGATGGAGTCGATCCGCCGCCTGCAAAACATGGCGAAGGAGGAGCTGATGGCCTTCGCCAAGGAGAACAGCGCGCCGTATGATCTGGTGTGCTGGGTCGCCGAACACGGCAGGCTGCCTGTCGTGAATTTTGCCGCGGGCGGCATCGCCACCCCGGCGGATGCGTCGCTGATGATGCAGCTCGGCAGCGAGGGCGTTTTTGTTGGTTCCGGTATTTTCAAATCGTCCAATCCGCCGCTGATGGCGCGCGCCATCGTGAAAGCGACCGCTTTTTATAACGACCCCGCTGTGCTCGCTGAGGTGAGCGAGGGGCTGGGTGAGGCGATGCGCGGCCTTGAGCTTTCCGCCATCGCACCCGAAGCGCGCATGGCCGGCAGAGGGTGGTAAATATGCCTGCAACAATTGGCGTTTTATCGTTTCAGGGTTCGGTCGCGGAGCATATGGCGGCGCTTGCGGCGTTGCATGATGTTCGCGCGCTCGAGGTGCGCTCGTCCGGGGCGCTCGCAGCTCTCGACGGGCTCATTCTCCCCGGCGGTGAGAGCACGACGATTGCCAGGCTGATGCGCCTTTTCGGCGTGCTGGAGCCGCTTCGCGCGCGGATCCGGGAGGGGATGCCAGTTTGGGGCACGTGCGCGGGGATGATCCTGCTCGCGCGTGAGATTGAGGGGGAGCAGGCGCACCTGGGCGTGATGGACATCGCCGTCAGACGCAACGCTTATGGCAGGCAGATCGACAGTTTCGCGCAAAAGGCGATGATCCCAGCGTTTTCGGCGCAGCCGGTGCCGCTCGTTTTTATCCGCGCGCCGTGGATCGAGCGCGCGGGCGCGGATGTGCGCATCCTGTGCACGGTAGACGGGCATGTCGTCGCCGCGGAGGAGCGGAATATGCTCGCGACGTCCTTCCACCCGGAGTTGACGGAGGAGCGCAGCGTGCATGCGTATTTTGCCGATAAGGCGCGCGCGTACGCGGCACGCCGGTGACTGTTCGACAGTTTAAAAAAACAGCCGGCGCTGCAAACGTGCAGCGCCGGCTGTTTCATGTGCTTTTCAAAAAATACTCAATCCGCGATCGGCTCGAAATCCGCCGCGCCGTGCTTGCACAGCGGGCAGATGAAATCCTCCGGCAGCTCGTCGCCTTCGTAGACATAGCCGCAGATCTTGCACACAAAGCCCTTTTTGCCCTCGGTAGCGGGCTTGGGCTTTACATGGTTCTGGTAATAGGTATAGGTCATCGTCTCCTGCGCGGAAATGACGCGCGCTTCCGTCACGCTGCAGATGAACATGCCGTGGGTGTTCAGATCGACATACTGCTCGACCTTCAGCGAGAGGAAGGAGTTGATATACCGCGGCAGGAACACCAGTCCGTTGTCCGAGCGCAGCGGCGTGCAGTCCGCAAACTTGTCGACCGTGCGTCCGCTCTGGAAGCCGAACGTCTCAAACACCTTGAAGGGCGCGTCGACGGAGAGGCAGTTGATGTTCATGATACCGGTCTGCTTGATGATGTGGTGCGAATAATTTTCCTTGTTGATCGTGACGGCGATCTGATTGGGCGTGTTCGTCACCTGTGTGACCGTGTTCACGATCAGGCCGTTGTCCTTTTTGCCGTCGTTTGACGTGACGACATACAGGCCGTAGCCGATGTTGAACAGCGCCGACATGTCGTGCTTGTTGGCCTTGTCGCTCTGCTGGGCAATATAGTCGCGGCAGAGCATGCCCGCGAGCTGATCGAGCTGCGCGCCGCTCTCTTCGTTCAGGGCGGATTTGATGTGGACGACCGGCTCGGCAAACGTGATATTTTTGCACCCGTCGAGCTCCTGCCGCATAATTTTTGCCGCGAGCGGCGCCCACGAGCCGTTTTCGATCAGGGCAACTGTGCGGTTCTGATAATTGCGCTCTGTCAGATGGTCGATGAATTCGCGCATGAAGGGGAAGATGTCCGCGTTATACGTGGTGGTGGCAAGCACCAGCTTGCTGTAGCGGAACGCGTCTTCCGTCGCCTCTGCCATGTCGCAGCGGGCAAGGTCATGCACGACGACCTTCGGGCAGCCCTTTTCGCGCAGCTTGTCCGCGAGCAGTTCCACTGCTTTTTTCGTGTGCCCGTAGATAGAGGTGTATGCAAGCACAATGCCCTCCGTCTCCACACTGTAGGAAGACCACGTGTTGTACAGACCCAGATAATAGCCGAGATTTTCCGTCAAAACAGGGCCGTGCAGCGGGCAGATCACGGCGATATCGAGCCCTGCCGCCTTTTTGAGCAGGCTTTGCACCTGCGCGCCGTACTTGCCGACGATGCCGATGTAATACCTGCGCGCCTCGCACGCCCAGTCTTCCTCAACGTCGAGCGCGCCGAACTTGCCGAATCCGTCGGCGGAAAAGAGCACCTTGTCAAAGCTGTCGTAGGTGACCATGACCTCGGGCCAGTGGACCATCGGCGCGCAGACAAAGGTGAGCGTATGGCGGCCGAGGGGGAGGGTGTCGCCCTCTTTGACTACGATCCGCCTGTCCTCAAAGTCCGTTGCGAAAAACTGCTTCATCATTGCAAAGGCCTTCGCCGTCGCGACGATCAGCGCATCCGGATACGTCTTCATAAAATTGGCGATGTTTGCCGAGTGGTCCGGCTCCATGTGCTGCACGATCAGATAGTCCGGGCGGCGGCCGTTCAGCACAGCGTCCAGATTATCAAGCCATTCGTGGGTAAAGCGCGCGTCCACAGTATCAAGCACAGCGATTTTTTCGTCGAGAATTACATACGAATTATACGCCATTCCGTTTGGAACTTTGTATTGTCCTTCAAACAGATCGACCTGGTGGTCGTTGACGCCGATATAACGGATGTCATTGGTAATTGTCATATAAGCGGTACTCCTTTGTTATAAAAATCTTGCTTCGGTTCGATTTCATTATAGCCAGTTTTCAGATAAAATTCAATGTTTTATGGTGAAAAGTATCCGGTCGGCGCGGCGGCAGGCTATTCGCGCGCAAAGCGGCCGCTGTGCAGATATTGGCGCTCCTCCGGTGTGAGCGTCAGTGCTGCGGCCGAGAGGCTGTCGTCGAGCTGCGCGGGCGTTTTACAGCCGATGATCGGCAGCGCGGGGATGTCTGCGGACAGAAGATAAGCTAAAACGACGGCGGAGGGCGAAACGCCGCGCGCCTGAGAAAAGGCGCGGACCCGCTCGACACGCGCGAGGTTTTCCGGCGATGCAAAACGCCGCAGCACCTTTTCGCTGTTTGCGGCCAGACCCTGTGCGATGGTCTTTGCAAACAGGCCGCGCGCCTGCGGGGAATAGGCGAGAACAGGCATTTGCCGTGCCTGATACCACCGCTCCGACTCCGGCGTCATAAAAACGAGCGAATCGTCGCCCCACGCTTCCTTCGAGCAGGCGGCGAGGCTCCACTGGATCTCGCTGAGCGCGAAAGCGGGCAGACTGTGCGCCGCGGCATATGCGTTCGCCGCTTCAATACGCGCGCACGACCAGTTGGAGCACCCGATGTGCCGAACCGCACCGCTGCCGACCAGGCGGGCGAGCGTTTCCATGATCTCGCCGACCGGCACGTCCTCGCAGTCGCGGTGCAGCAGGTAGAAATCGACCGAGGGCAGGCCGAGCGCATCCAGGCTGCGCCGCAGTTCTTCTTCCAGAAAAGCGCGTGAGAAGTGGCGCGGCGCCGGCGCCTGGCCGGGAATGTGGCCGCCCTTGGTGATCAGGACGATCTCCTCCCGGCAGCCGCGTGCGGCGATATACCGGCCGAGCACGCCTTCCGACGCGCCGGAGCCGTAGATGCGCGCGCAGTCAAATGCGTTGCCGCCGTGTGCGCGGTAGCGATCGATCAGTGCAAAAGCGTCCGTCTCCTGCACGGTGGTACCGTAATAATCCGTGCCGAGAACGATCTGAGAAAGCGAATATCCCGCAATGGACATCAGCCGCATAAAGGTTACCTCCCCAGCAATCGTATGTACCGATTACAGCATAATAAGTACTTGCATATAGACAAAAACAGCGCAGACGGCCGGCAGCTCCTGACGGCACGCCATGAAAGTTGAGCGCATCGCCTCGGAGAGGCGATATGCGCGTGGTAAAATAACCGCTTTGCGGTTATTTTACCATATTTTGTGCGTGATTGAAATGCATGGCGCAAGCGTGTATAATATTTTTCAGAATATAGATTTCGGGATGCATGCTGAAAGGCGGGGGATGGCCACGCATGGTCACAATTAAGGAAATTGCGGACGCGCTCGGCGTCGCGGTGAGTACGGTGTCAAAGAGTTTGAGCGGAGCGTCAGACGTCAGCGAGCGCACGCGCGAGCGCGTGCTCGATGCTGCGGTTGCAATGGGCTACGCGCCGAAAAAAGTGCGCGCTAAAGGAATGAAAAAACTCTGCGTACTCGTCGACAACATGGATTTCAGCGACAGGGAAGGGCTTGCATACGACGTCGTCACCGGCTTTCGCCAGCTTGCAGCGCGCAGCCACTGGGAGGTGGAGGTACTTTCGGGGAAAGGACAAATGCGCGAGCATGGAAATTATGACAGCTTTATGCTCAGGAATGGCATGAGCGGCGCGTTTTTGCTGGGCTTCCGTCCGCAGGATCCGTTTTTACGGGGGCTCGAGGCTACGACAGTGCCGACGGTGCTCTTTGACCGCGATGTTCCAGGCGATCATATCGGCTATGTCGGCAGCGACAGCGCTGCTGGTATTCGCATGCTTTTGACGCTGCTGTGTGAAAACGGGCACAAGCGCATCGCGTTCTTAAACGGTCCGCTGGATGCAATGGTATCTGTTGAGCGCGAGGAGACGTTTTGCGCTTTGCTGCGGGAGAAGGGGCTGGAGCCCGCGCGTGAGCTGATCGCGCGGGGAGAGTTTTATGTCGATTATGCGCCGAAGTTTGTCGAGGGGTTTCTGAAGGCGGGGGCGACGGCGATTCTCTGCGCGAGCGACGTGATCGCAGCAGGCGTGCTGCGCG
>CAKTWY010000129.1 GCA_934630445.1 uncultured Eubacteriales bacterium | reverse complement strand
GTGTGTATCCTGGCGGGGCTCCTTGTAAGTAAGCTCACCGTCAGAAGCCGAGTAAGTACAGCGCCGCAACAATGAGGAGGAGCTGGTTTTTGTCCTCGCTGCAGCCGCTCAAAACAAACCAGGCAATCGCCGCAATGATAAACAACTCGTCGTCGCCTCCCGCGCGCGAAAGGCCGGGAAGGAGCGCGCGAAGGCCCGCCGCAGGAGAGTCTTCTTTTTCCTCGCGCACATGTGCTTCGGCTTCGCGCTTTCCCCCGGCAACAGCGGCTGCCGCCTCCTCGGCGGCCTGCACGGGGATCTCTTCAAAGGGCGCGGAGTGCACGCCGTAGCGGCTATACATTCGTCGTACCCCCTGTATGAAAGCTTTTCAAGAGACCCTGCGCAGCGTAGGCCATACGCGCGAGTGAAACGGCGTGGCGGATGTGTCCGTCCATCGGCGAGGCGACAAACGGCATGGCGGCGCTGATGAGGTTCATGCGGTTCTGCATCTCGGGTTCGAGCTTTCCTCCGTAAGCGGAGAGAAACGCAGGGAGCGCGGCCGCGACGTTTCCGGGTGCTGCGGCGGGGGCGACGGGCGGCTTTTCTCCGCTTGCGGCGGCAGGGGCGCTCTGCGCGCCGGACGGCGCGCCGCCCATCTGGGAGAGGAGCGTTGAGGCGATCTTCATGATCTCCTGCATACTGTCCTCATTGAGTAAAGGTTCAGCCGCTTTGTTTTCGGTGTGTTCTTCCATGTTGGCTCCTCCTTTCGCCGGCGCGCTGTTTTTATTCTTTCATGATGTCGATGAGTTTCGCCGCAAGGCGCGCCCCTTCCGGCGTGGATAGGAGCTGCGAGACCATCGTTTTTGCGCGGTCCGCGTCGCCCGACATGGCGGCGCGCGCGGCATCCTTCATCGCGTCGCCGCCTGCGCCCGCGATCATGCCCGTCAGCTCCTTGCCGTCCTCAGACGAGAGCGCGCCGCTCAAACGGTCAAAATTCTTCAGGATCTTTGCGCCCTGTGGGTGCGACGATAAGATCTTGGCCAACGCTTCATATTCTCCAGCCATGGCGTAACCTCCAAAAATGTAAAATCAGCGGATGTGCGGCGTCCTGGCCGATGCTTTCCGCTACTACACTATATGCGCGGCAGCGGAGGATGTGCACCCTCTTTTGCCGCTGAAATGAAGGTAAAGAGGTGCTTCCCAGATGAAAATTGTCGTTCTTTCGGATACACACCGCGCGGTGCATCCCGCGCTTGACGCCGTTTTGGAGCAGCGCCCGGATGCTGTAATCCATCTGGGCGACTGCGTGTGCGACGCGGACGATATCGCAGCAGCCTTCCCGCAGCTGCCGCTTTACAGCGTCGCCGGGAACAATGATTTCGGCACCAGCGCACCGCTCTGCCGCGTGATCGAGCTTTCTGGCGCGCGGCTTTACCTGACCCACGGCCACATGGAAAATGTGCGCTGGGATCATACGGGCCTGCTGCTTGCCGCCCGCCGCGCAGGGGCGGGGGCAGCGCTTTTCGGGCACACGCATACCGCCTGTGTCAAGCGCGAACAGGGCGTGCTGGTCCTGAACCCCGGCAGCGCGAATGCCATGCTTGCGCACGGCACGCCGGGCTACGCTGTTCTCACCATTGCCCAGGCCGGGGAGCTCAGCACTGAAATCGTCGCGCTGTAGCGCCGGCATCCGCCGATTTTACACTTGACAATGCTGCACGCCGATAATATAATTAACTTAATTAATTTATTGCAGGAAAGAGGCATCGCTATGAATCAGATCATCTCCGACGTACGTGTTTTGAGCGAAGCGGAAATGGAGCTTATCCACAAAAGCTCGCTGGACATTCTGGAAAAGGTGGGCCTGAGCGTGCCGCACGAAGGCGCGTGCAGGCTTGCCCAGGCGCTGGGCGCAAAGGTGGATGTGAACGACGATTACCGCATGACGTTCCCGCGCGAGGCGCTCCTGGACGTGCTGGAGCGCATCAAGCGCGAAGACCCTTCGGTGCGCGCCCACGACGGCGGCCTTGAAAAGCTGACCGGCAATGTCTCCACACAGATATTCCTGGTCGACGGCGCTGCGCGCACGCGCCGCCCAGGTACGCTCGGCGACGTGATGGATGGGATCTTTCTGCAGGAAGGGCTGGAGAACTTCCCGCGCGCGAACGCGATCGTTGTTCCGGCCGACGCGCCGGAGGGGATGAGCGATATCCTGTCCTACCAAATGATTTACAAATACTCGAAAAAGCCCGGCGGCACATACGTGCTCACAGCTGATTCCGCGCGCTATATCACGCGCATGGCGCGCGCGGCGGGGCAGGAGGTTACGTATCTCTTCGATACCGTGAGTCCGCTCACCGTCCGGCGCGAGACGCTCGAGATCGCGATGATCTTCCGCGAGGCGGGGTTTGGCATGTCGATGACGCCTATGGTCATGGCCGGCTCGACCGGCCCGGTCTCTCTGGCGGGCATGATCACGCTGCAGAACGCGGAGGTGCTCGCAAGCCTGTTCCTTATTTATGCCCTTTCCGGGCGCGGGGCGAGGTATGTGGTGGGCGGGCATACCAACGACATCAGCCGCAATATGTTCTGCTCCTTCGGATCGCCGAATCAGGCGCTAATCGGCGTTGCCGCGGCGCAGATGGCGCGCTTTTACGGTCTGCGCAGCGGGTCGAACGCGGGGCTTACCGACGCGGTCATTCCCGACTTCCAGTCTGCGGCGGAAAAGGTGCTGAGCGCTTCGTTCGCCTGCCTTGCAGGTACTTCGGCGATCGGCGGGCAGGGTATCGCGGGGGCGGACCAGGGCTTTTCGATGGAGCAGCTCGTGCTGGACAACGAGTGGATCTCCATGTACAACCACGTCGCGCGCGGCTTTACGGTCGATGAGGACGCGATCGGTCTGGAGACGATTTTCGAAGTCGGCCGCGGCGGGAACTTCCTGAGCGAGATGCACACGGTGGAATACATGCGCGACAGTCATTTTCAGAGCGCGCTCTTCGACCGGGACAGCTGGGATAATCTGCGCGGTCGCGTATGCGACCCGCTCACGCTCGCGCACGAGCGCGCGCAGGAGCTGATCGCGCGTCACCGTGTCAAAGACCCGGTCGTCGCCCCTGCTGTGGCGGAGGAGATCGACCGCATTGCCGCTGAGGCCGCGCGCGATTTTGCACGGCGCTGACGCATCCCTCATACTGGTGATTTTTATATCCGCATACGGCGGCAAATGCTGCACGACCTGTGGAATCTCACAAAATTGCTCTGCATAGTTGACAAATGCGCGCATTGCTGCTTATAATAAAACAGTAAGGCGGGTTCTCCCGCGCATTGGAGGATTGATTTATGTCGATCGCAGCGGTAAAAAACGCGAATAGCTTTTTTTACTTTATTAACCGGAGCTATTGCTTCGGCTATTTTTGCTGCAATCAAACAGATCCTCAAATGAGCGCGTAGGCGCGCGCGGCCGCGAAGCGGGCGCGGCGCATGCCGGCCTTCCATCCTTGATATGGAAAGAGAGCTCATTTGTGAGCTCTCTTTTTTATTGCAAAAAATATGTGCGCAAACAAGGCCGCAGAGCCGATAAAGAAAAGAGGAAAACAGCATGATCGTCATCTTAAAACCGGGAACACAGCAGGAAGAGATTAGAAAACTGACACAAATGATCGAATCAAAAGGCGTGTCGATCAACCCCGTTTACGGTGAGAATCTCATCATTCTCGGCCTCGTGGGCGACACGTCCAAGATCGACCCGACCCAGATCGAAGCCAACCGCAACGTCGAGCGCGTCATGCATGTCGCCGAACCGTTCAAAAAGGCCAACCGCATGTTCCATCCGGACGATACCGTTGTCCATGTCGGCGGGGAGGAGATCGGCGGCGAGCGCATCGCGCTTATCGCAGGACCGTGCTCCGTCGAGAGCGAGGAGCAGATCGTCGGCGTAGCGGAGAGCGTCAAGGCGCTGGGCGCGAATTTCCTGCGCGGCGGCGCGTTCAAGCCGCGCACGTCGCCTTACGCGTTCCAGGGTCTCAAATACGAGGGGCTTGAACTTTTGTGCGAGGCGCGGGCAAAGACGGGCCTGCCCGTTGTGACGGAGCTGATGGCTCCGCACGACATCGAGACGTTCGTCGAGCATGTCGACGTCATCCAGGTCGGCGCGCGCAATATGCAGAATTTCGATCTTCTGCGCGAGCTGGGTAAGGTCGACAAGCCCGTGCTTTTAAAGCGCGGCCTCTCCGCGACCATCGAGGAGTGGCTCATGTCGGCTGAATATATCCTTGCCGGCGGCAACGAGAAGGTCATCCTATGTGAGCGCGGCATCCGCACATTTGAAACGTATACGAGAAATACGCTCGATCTGAGCGCCATCCCCGCTGTCAAAAGGCTCAGCCATCTGCCGGTGGTCGTTGATCCGAGCCATGCCACCGGCAAGTGGTGGATGGTCGAGCCGCTCGCGCGCGCGGCCATCGCCGTCGGCGCGGACGGTCTTATCATCGAAGTGCACAACGATCCGGCCAACGCCCTGTGCGACGGCAGCCAGTCCATCAAGCCGTGCGTGTTCGGCAAGCTGGTGGAGGAACTCAGGCCCATTGCCGCGGCGGTCGGCCGCGAGATCGTATAAAAGGGGGGATGGCGATTGGAACGCGTGCTTCATGTCTCGCTCGGCGAGAAAAGCTATGACATCACAGTGAAGGCCGGGCAGCTCGATTCGCTCGGAGCGCGGCTTCAGTCCGTTTATACGGGAGGGCGCGTTTTTGTCGTCACCGACACGAACGTCGAGCCCCTGTACGGCGCGCGCACCTGTGCGTCGCTCGCTGCGGCGGGCTTTGAGGCGCGGCTGTTCGCCGTTCCGGCCGGGGAAAAGTCGAAGTCGCTTGCGGAGCTTGCGCATGTGTTTGAAGCGATGCTCGACTTCGGCCTGAAGCGGGGGGAGCTTGTCCTGACCCTCGGCGGCGGCGTTGTGGGGGATCTCGGAGGCTTCGCGGCGGCGTCGTACCTGCGCGGCGTGCCGTTCGTGCAGGTGCCGACGACGCTCCTGGCCCAGGTTGACAGCTCTGTCGGCGGCAAGGTCGCCGTAGATCTTCCACGGGGGAAAAACCTCGTCGGTGCGTTCTATCAGCCAAAGGCGGTCTTCATCGACACGTCGCTCCTGAACACGCTGCCGGAGCGTACCTTCCGCGACGGGCTGGCGGAGGTCATCAAGACCGCGGCCATCCGCGACGAGGCGCTTTTCGCGCTGCTCGAGTCGTGCACGGGGCGCGCAGCGCTTATGGAGCATATGGACGAGATCGTCGCCGCCTGCTGTGCGGTCAAAAAGACGGTCGTTGAAAACGACGAATTCGACCTCGGCGAGCGGATGCTGCTCAATTTCGGCCACACGCTCGGCCACGCGCTCGAGGCGCATTACGGATTTGAAACATACGGCCACGGCGAGGCCGTCGCCGCCGGTATGGCGGAGATCATGCGCATTGCGGCCGCGCGCGGCCTGACGCCGCATGCGGATACGGCGCGGCTCGAGGCGCTGCTTTCGCGCCACGGCCTGCCGACCGACATCCCGCATGAGGCGCGCGGCGCGGTTCGCTGCGGTGTTTCGGTCGACAAAAAGAATCTGGGAGGACGGCTGAACGTCATTCTCCTGCACAAAATCGGAGACGCCTTCATCCATCCGACGGATGCGTCGTTTTTCGGGGAGGACGTATGGGAAAGCTACTGATCACACCGCATATGCTGCGCGGCGCGGTGCGCGCGCCGGCGTCGAAGAGCATGGCCCACCGTGCGCTGATCTGCGCTGCGCTCTGCGATGGGGAGAGCGCCCTGACGGGCGTCGAGCCGTCGGACGATATCCTGGCCACGGCGGGCGCGCTCATTTCGCTCGGCGCTGCGCTTGACATGCGCGGCGAAACGCTGTTTGTCGCCGGCACGGGGCGCGACCGCGAGGCGCGCGACTGCGTCGTCGACTGCGCCGAGTCCGGTTCGACGCTGCGCTTCCTCCTGCCGGTATTCCTCGTGAACGGCGGGGTGATGCACTTCACCGGCCGCGGCAACCTGGGCAAGCGCCCGCTGGATGATTATTTTGCGATTTTTGACCGCCAGGGCATCCATTGGGAAAAAAGCGGCGAAGCGCTGAACCTCACCGTCGAGGGCCGGCTCAGCTCCGGCCATTTCGCCCTGCGGGGCGATGTGAGCTCGCAGTTCCTTTCCGGGCTCCTCTTTGCGCTGCCGGGCCTTGACGGAGACTCCGAGATCGAGATCACCACGCCGCTTGAATCGGCGCAGTATATCGAGCTGACGCTTGCGGCGATGCGTGCTTTTGGTTTTGTCATCGAGCGCACGGGCATCCGCAGCTTCCATATCCCCGGCGGGCAGTGCGGCACGGCACGTGATTTTGCGGTCGAGGGTGACTACAGCGGAGCGGCAAACTGGCTGTGCGCGGCGGCGCTCGGCGCGGATCTGCGCGTGGAGAACCTTGACCCGCGCTCGCTGCAGGGCGACCGGGCGGTCATCGACATCCTCACACGCATGGGCGCGCGCTTTTCGTGGGAGGGCGGCGCCGTGCGCTGCGCGGCGGGGCGGCTGCGCGGCGTCACGATCGACGCCTCCGCCTGCCCGGACATCGTCATGCCGCTCGCAGCAGCGGCCGCGACGGCCGAGGGCGTCACCCGCTTTGAAAATGCAGGGCGCCTCAGAATCAAGGAGTGCGACCGCCTGCACGCTGTCGCGGATGTGCTCACCGCGCTCGGCGCGCGTGTGGAGGAGGGCGAGGACAGCCTGACGATCGAGGGCGTGGAGGCGCTTTCCGGCGGGGCGGTGTCTTCGCACGGCGATCACCGCATCGCGATGATGGCGGCGGTGGCGTCGCTTTCCTGCCAGGGGCCGGTCACGATCGACGGCTATGAATGCGTTTCAAAATCCTACCCGCGCTTTTTTGATGATTTTATGGAATTGGGAGGCTGCGTGCATGAGCTCAGTATGGAATAGACGCATTGCCGTGTCGCTCTTCGGCGAGTCGCACGGCCCGGCGGTCGGCGTCGTGATTGACGGCCTGCCTTCCGGCGTGGCGCTGGACATGGATGAAATCGCCTTTCAGATGCGCCGGCGCGCCCCGGGGCGC
>CAKTWY010000128.1 GCA_934630445.1 uncultured Eubacteriales bacterium | reverse complement strand
GTATAATAATGGGCATGTGCCGTCTCCGACGGCACGCCATGAAATTTCAGCGCGTCGCCTCGGAGAGGCGACATGCGCGTGGTATAATATCCGCAGAGCGGATATTATACCACAAAAAGCCCATGCCCGCAGGCATTGGATTTCCATGCGACCGTGGATTCATTTCCCGGCCGCATACTTTGAGCCGCCGCAATCGGCTGCCAGTCAATAAAAACAGCTGCAGGCCGCGCTCTATTCGCCGCGGAATGCACCCGGGAAATATTTTTGCCACAAGGCAGGCATATCGCCCGAAATCATGCGCAGGCGAGACGCGGCCTGCTCATCGCCAAGGGCGTACGCCTTCATCCACGCGCCCTCGGTCACGCACATCTCGTCGTGCACGGGGAAGTATTCCTCCAGGGCGAAAAGCGCCAGCTTTACCATGCGCCGCTCGCCGTAGACGAGCGGATATTCCGCGCCGGGCATATCCTGCACGGCAACGCTGTGATGGCTTTTCACCGCCCGAACGAGCGAGCGCTCGCTGTTCTCTTCCGCAAAGACGACGGTACGCGCGCGGGTAAAGGAAGAGGGCGCGCAGCCGTCGTCCTGCACATGTGCGTCGGACGAGCCGACGACGGGATACACATGCCCGCGCGCGGCGTGCTCCTGCCAAAGCGCAAGCTGCAGAAGATTCTTCGGCCCATAGCCGCTGACAAGCTCGAACGCGTCAAACGCCCCGTCTTCGAAAAAGCGGTCGGACATCGCCTCACGGATATGGTAGACGTTCGGCGTCCAGTGCGGATGGGCAAAGATCGCCACGCCGCCGCATTCGCGGATCTTTTGAAAAATGAGGGTGCTGGCGGCATACTCAAACGGGTCCACGCCGGGATAGCGCGGCATCGCAGCCATCAGCTCGTTCACCTGGGCGTAATATTCATCCGTATGATCGCGCCAGAAGCTGTTGATGCTCTCCGAACCGCCGAAGTTCACGATATGGGTGTGGTTCTGCGGCGCGTGCACCTCTTCCCCGCGGCAGATGTTCAGCCCGATCGGCACATCCTCAAAAAACCGGCGCGTCTCGACCGACGGCTCGTAATAAAAATGATCTGTAACGGCGATGAAGTCAAATCCGTTTCTGCGGTACGCCGCCGCGACGATGGGCCCCTCCTCCCGCCCGTCAGAGCCGGTGGTGTGCAGGTGAAGATCTCCCATGAGGGGGATGGTGCGGTAGAGGTCCTCCTCCAGCGCATACACGGCCAGCTCCGCCACGGGGTTCTGGTTGGAGCGGTTCATGAATTCGTTCGGGCCGCGCTCATCGTCGCGGTCGAAGACGCGCACGAACCACTTCTGTTCATTGCCAAAGGTAAACTCGACGCGCAGGCAGCCGTCATCGCCGGGTTCGGCCTCAATGCGGGCGTACTGCTCGGCATCGGCGGCCATATCGGCATGCGCCGCGCCGCTTCCGCTCATGGACGGGCTCCAGCGCTCGGTCGTCTCCTCCAGCGGAAGGAAAAAAACGCTCACGCGCGCAGGGAAGCGCGCATGCTTCCCGAGCGGGCGGATCGTGATGCGCGCGCTTTTATGCGCCGGAACAAATTTCGGGCTGATCTCGTAATAACGAAGTTCTTTCTTATAAGGGAACATGGGAAAACCTCCTCATCATCCAGCCGTATGCGCCTGCACCTGAACGCCTGATGCCGCGCCGCCATAAGGCGGCGCGGCTGGGGCGTACATGTTCAGGCAGGAAAAGCGCAAAACCTTTTTATTGCTTCGCCGTAAATCGCGCGCGCCTCGCCCTGCGGGCAACCGCCGCGCATGCGTATAAAAAACAGCCGCAGGCTGTTTTTGATTGCTCCGCAATAAAAAACTTTGATTTCATTCGCGCGCGCCTCGCCCTGACGGGCAACCGCCGCGCATGCGTATAAAAAACAGCCGCAGGCTGTTTTTTATTTGTTGGCCGCCTGCCACGCCTCGAACTGGGCGCGATACTCGTCGACGACCTTGTCCAGGCCCGCGTCCTTCATGCGCTGCAGGGCCGCCGGGAAATAGGTGTCATAATCCTGAATACCGAACTTGATGGGATAGATCACCGCGCTCATCTCCGCGATGCAGTTCTTGTATTCGGTATCGACCGGCGCGGGATCAAACGTAAAGCCGAAGTTCGGCGGTGTCTCGGCATTTTCCGCATGATTGAGGCTGACGTCGATGTACTCGGTCTTGTGCGCTTCGCTGACCATCAAATTCGTCGTGTCGATCAGCCTGAAGTCCTTAAACGCCATCTGCCACTCCGGGAACTCATAAAGCGGAAGGCCCGTCTCGTCCAGGATCCGTTCAAAGGTGTGCGCCTCGACGTCGGGGTTGGTATAGTGCACGCCTTCGATGCCGCAGGTGAGCAGCTGATGATTCTCCTGGCTGGAATACAGCCAGTTGAGGAACTGAACGCCCGCTTCCGGATGCTTGGAGGTCGCGAGAACCGCCTGTACGTTCAGAACCGGCGTCGTCCAGTAGATGGGCTTTTCCGGATGGAGCAGGATAAAGTCGCGCTCGAGCTCCGGCGCGTCGGCGCAGCGCTCATCCGGCGGCTCGACATTGCCGCCGACAAGCCATTTGGAGGAATTGATGTAACGTTCGCTTTCCTCATACGGCAGGCTCAAAAAGTCGGGGTGGATCAGGTTGGCCTGATACATCTCCTGATAATACTTGCAGTTCTGCTTGAATTCTTCCGTCTCGATCCACGCTTCCACCTCGCCGGTGTTGGTGACGCGGATCATATCATCGTTGTAGCTGACATAGAACGGCCAGCTGTCATATTCGCGGTTGAGCCAAACGGTCGCGACGCTCGGTTCGGTGATGTTCCAGATATATGCGTCCTTGCCGTCCTCGCCCCATGCCTCTTTAACGGCCTTCATGGTGTCGATGAACTCGCGCGCCGTCGTGGGCATCTCAAGACCGAGCGCTTTGATCTTGTCCGCGCGCACAGGGAACACGCCCGTCTCGTTGCCGGCGCCTATACCGGTCTTGGTGCCGTCCTTCCAGTAAGCGGGGATGGTGTAGGTCTGGCCGTTGACGCGGCAGCTCTTCCAGACCTCTTCATCGATATTCTTGAGCATATCCTGCCCGTACTCGGCGAGAAGGTCATCCAGCGGCAGGAGCATGCCCTTGGCGATCAGCGCGCTGGAGGGGCTGCGGTTTTCCATGATATGGATGAGCTCGGCGGAATCGCCGGCGTTGAACATGGCGTTGATCTTCTGATCTCTGACGTCACGGGGAATGAACTCGGGCTGGAAGGCGAGGTTCAGGCCGTCCGCCTGAAGCTTTTCGTTGACTGCCTTTACGACTTCATCCATGCCCTTGGGCGCGGTGTCGACGCCGATCCACCGAACGGGGGTCGGCTCGCTCGCCGCAGGCGCGGCGGGGTCTTTCTGGGTGTTCTGACTCGGCTCATTCGACGGTGTTTTCGCGTCGTTGCCCGCGCAGCCCGCGAACATCGCCGCGAGCATGAGCGCTGCCAGGATCAGCGATAAAATGCGTTTCATGTTTTTCCTCCTCAAATAATAATGTATGACAACGTCCGGGAACCGCCGGCCGCCGGCTCCGGATCCTGTGTCCTGTTTATGTCAGCCCTTGACGGCACCGACGGTGATGCCTTTGACAAAATAGCGCTGCAGGAAGGGATATAACAGTACGATCGGTCCAACGGTAACGACCACGGTCGCCATCTTGAACGCCTCGCCCGGGAGCATGATGTTGACGCCGATCTGACTGAGCTCCCTCGCCTCTGTGATGCGCGACTGCAGCTCGAAGAGCAGATACTGCAAAGGATAGAGCTTGGTATCGCTGACAAGCATGATGCAGTTGTACCAGTCGTTCCAGTAATTGAGGCCGTAGAAGAGGGTAATAGTCGCCAGCACCGGCAGCGACAGGGGGAAGTAGATCTGCAGGGCGATGCGCACGTCGTTGGCGCCGTCGATCTTTGCCGATTCGCGCATGGCCTCGGGCAGGGCCGCCATGAAGTTGCGCACGAGGAAGACGTTGAACACCGAGAACATCAGCCGCGGCACGATCAGCGCGAGGATATTGTTGCGCAGCCCGAGCAGGTTATTGACCATATACCACGGCACGATACCTGCGCTGATGAGCGTTGGCAGAAAAAGGAACATGGAAAGGGCATTTCTGTAATACACGTCCTTATTGGCCAGCGCGTAGCCCGTGCAGGCGGAGATGAGTACCGCCAAAAACGTTCCGACAGCAGTGACCAGAATTGTCAGGCCGTAGCTCGATATGACCTCCGGGCTCTGCCGGTACAGGAGTTTGTATGCGTCCAGCGTAAACCCACGCGGGATGAGCGCGTAGCCCTGGCTTCTGAGGATCGACTCGCTGGTAAAGGACGCGGACAGCACCATGATCAGCGGCAGCACGCACACGAGTGCGTAGAGGATCAGGAACAGCATGATGAGCATTTGAGGAAGCGTCACGCGCTTCAAACGTGCGTTCATTAAAACAGCGCCCCCTCCGGATAGATTTTTTTGACGATCTTATTGGCTCCCAGCACGGTCAGGAAGCCCACCAGCGACTGATAAAGGCCGATCGCGGTCGACTGGGAGATATCGCCGCCCACGCGGAAGGCGCGGAAGACGTATGTATCGATGATGTCGGTCGTCTCGAAGAGTACGCCGTTGTCTTTGACGATGGCGTAGATCATGTTGAAGTTGCCGAAGAAGATGCGTCCGATGGCCATGAGCGTGAGGATGCAGATCGTCGGCGTCAGCAGCGGCAGCGTAATGCGTATGGCCATGGTAAAACGGTTCGCACCGTCGATGGTCGCCGCTTCGTAAAGCTCAGCGTCGATGCCGGTAAGCACGGCGAGATAGATAATGATATCCACGCCCGCGTTCTTCCACAGGTTGACAAACGTGAGAATATGCCGCCAGGGGCCGGGGTCGGAATACCAGCGCACCTTTTCCATGCCGAAAAACTGCAGCAGCTGGTTGACAAAGCCCATTTCGGTGGAGAGCATGATATACACGATATAGCTGATGACGATCCAGGAGAGGAAATTCGGCAGCAGGAAGCACGACTGTACAACGCGCGTGGTGCGGCGCATGCGTTCGGACACCTCGAAGATGAACATCGCCATCAGAACCGAAAAAATGACGCCGGTGGAGATGTACATCAGGTTCAGCACAATGGTATTGACCGTGACGGTCAGGCAGTTTGTGGATTTGAAAAAGAACTCGAAGTTCTTAAGACCGACAAACTCGCTGCCGAAGATGCCTTTGACGGGGCTGAAATTCTGAAACGCCATAACAGCCCACGGCAGGGTGAAGTAGCCGTAGATGAGCGTATACGCGATGCCCGGCAAGAGCAGCAGATAGGAAAAGGGGTTGCGCGCGATATCGCGCCAGAGTGTCATCCGCCCTTTTTTTGCGCGTTTTTTGCGCCGCGGCTTTGCGGCGGGGCGGAGCGCGCTTTTTGTATTTGATGACATAAACCATCCGACCTCCCTGTTTTTTCGTAGTCATCACTGCGTCCATAAGATGTGTATTCGCTGAGGCGCCCTGGCGCTGCCGATCATATATCGATGATATCGATACAATGTAAAAAGACAACATGCGGCAGTGTAAATTGTTTGCCAAGGACCGTTGCCCGGGATACAGGCGTATCTCTTGGTTCCATTTAATCAATTTTCCTTTTCCATGTAAACTTCATTTTGGGAGTATGACTATAAATCGCCGCTTTCAGGCGCTTTTATTTGGACGCATTGTTTACTTTCAAGCTTTTTTCTGCTACAGTAGGGCTTGCCGTAAGGCGCCGGCGCGAATGCGCCGCACTTTTTGATTTGAAGGGAGCATCCGCCAATGCCCACCGCCATTTACCTCGCGCTGTCAACGGCGTTCGCCTCGTTTGTCAAGCAGGTCGCAGGGTTCGGGAACACGCTGATCATCACCACGCTTTTCGCCTTTGTGATGGAAAGCCGCCTGATCTCCCCGCTGGCGCTGATCATCACCACGCCGGCACACGTCGTCCTGCTGGTCAAAGAGCGCCAAACAATTCAAATCCAAAAGAGCCTCCCCATCACCTGCCTTGTGCTCGCCGGCGTCATTCCGGGAACATTCTTCCTGAAGGTCGGCGACGACCGGGTGCTGAAAATCGTGCTGGGTGTTTTTATCATTCTGCTCGCCGCAGAGATGGCGACGCGCGGGCGCTCTCACGCGCCCACAGGCGTGCGCGGGAAGATCGGCACTGTTGCCATCGGCCTTATCACCGGCATTATGGCCGGGCTTTTCGGCATCAGCACCACGCTCGCGGCGTATATGCACCGCACGACGGAAGGGCGCGGTTCCTTCCGCGGGAGTCTGGCGTTCGTCTTTTTAACAGAGAACCTTTTTCGCGTATTTTACTATTGGGCAAACGGCCTTTTCTCGCGCGAAGCGGGCATACGCGCGCTGTGGCTGCTGCCGTTTTTTGCGCTGGGGGTGTTCGCAGGCATCCGCGCGGACCGGCACATCAGCGACAAGGCGCTGAATGCCTTTGTCATCGTGCTGCTCATTTTGAGCGGCGCGTCGCTCGTGATAAAAAACGCCATGGCGCTCGCGGGGTAGTTTCCAGCGCCGAGCAGCGCCGCAGGGAGGTATCTCCCGAAGCGAGCGGGTGGCCGTGTGCCCCGTAGGGGTACAACCGGCCCGGCCGCGCGATGGAGTGAGGCGTGACGAGCCAGCGCCGTAAATTGGCGAAACACGGCGGGCTGACGGACGAGATCCTCGCGTGCCCCGGAGGGGGCAAAGTCGCGACCGCTGCCAGCGGCAGGGGGAGGGAGCGGCTTTGCGGAGGAGGAACGGAGCTGAAGGAGGCCCGTTAGGGCGACGCCGAGCGACGATTCCGACGAGTGGGCAAGTCGCTTCGCTCAGGATGACTGCGTAACTGTCATTCTAAAGCGCGCAGCGCTGAAGAATCCCGGTTGTAGGAGGACGTATTGCGGTAACTCGCCATTCTACGGACGGGGTCCTTCGCTTCGCTCAGGATGACAGCGTAACTGTCATTCTGAAGCGTGCAGCGCTGAAGAATCCCGGTTGTAGGAGAACGCGCTTCGGCATCTCGCCGTTCTACGGACGGGGTCCTCGCGTGCCCCGGAGGGGGCAAAGT
>CAKTWY010000127.1 GCA_934630445.1 uncultured Eubacteriales bacterium | reverse complement strand
CAAGCGCTTCGTTCGTGCGCGCGAGCGCCTCGAGCTTCTCCTCGCGGCGCACGCTGCGGCTGATGTCGCGCTCGCAGATCAGAACACCGATGACCTCGCCGCACTCGTTTTTGACGGGCACCGCGTCCTGCCGCACGGTTTTCCGCTCCTGCGTGAGCGCGCGCACCTCGCGCGCCGGGAGGCCCGATTCATACGCCTGAAAGACGGCCGGCTCGTTTTCCCGCAGCGCGCTCTCGCCTGTGACGCTGCGCTCGTACAGCGAGATGCCGGAGGACGGGCCTGCCTGCGCGGCGACGATCATCCCGCCGCCGCGCGTCGGGCAGTCGAGAAAAACGTCCGCGCCGAGAAGGTCCGCCGTATAGCGCATCGTCGCCGCCGTGTCCGCCAAAAGCGCGATGTCCGCGAAGGCGAGGGGCGTGTGCTCCCATAAAAGACGCTTGAAATCAGTCATCTTCCGCCTCCCGCAAAACGGCGCGCGCCGCGTCGAGCGGCGAACAGCCGGACGCTTTCGCACGCGCGAGGATCTTCTGATACGCCGCCTTCTCCGGCAGGCCAGCCGCCATGTAGACGGCCTTTGCCCGGTCGATCACTGCCTTCGGGTCGTGCGCGCGCAGAAGCGCGAGCGCGATGTCGGTCAGCGGTTTGCGCTTATCCATGCTGAGCTTCTGGATCAGGCGCAGCGCGTCCGCCTCGGAGACGGAGCGCGCCCTGGCGAGCATGCGCACCGCGCGCTCAAGCGTGTCGTGTTCGTTCATCTTCTGGCGCAGCGCGGCGCTCTCGTCCATCGCGCGCCGCACGCGCGCGCCCGAGGCGATCGCCATCTCAAGCGTCGGCGCGAGCTGCCGCTCGTCCACGGGCTTCACCAGATAGCCCGCCACGCCGATCTCCTTCGCACGCTCGATATATTCCCGGTCGCCAAAGGCCGTCAGCAGCACTACGCAGCCGGCGAGTGCCTCGCTGACGATGGTGTGCGCCGCTTCAAGTCCGTCGAAGATCGGCATGCGCACGTCGAGCAGCGCCACGTCAGGTGCGAGCGCCCGGCACCCTTCCACCGCGTCAAAGCCGTCGGCCGCCTCGCCGGCGACCGCGAAGCCGTGCTCCTCAAGCATGCCGCGCAGATCGAGCCGGACGATCGGCTCATCGTCCGCGATGAGTACGCGCGCAAAAGGCCTTGGCATAAAATCCCTCCCGTCCAGAATAGGACCTGATTCTAAACTTATTATAATCAAAAAGCTTTTTGAAGTAAATGCAAATAAAAAACGTCATTTTGTTCACGCGCCGCCTGCCCATAATAAAATGCAGTAATAAAATGCAGTCAGCAAAATGCAGCTGAAAACAAAAGAATTGACAAACTGATCAAAAAATGATAAAATCACAAAAGAGCAACGGCGCTCCGGTTTGGAGCGCCGTTGCTCTTTTGTTGGTTTTTGTGAATTTTTATGTTCAAAAATAGGACAATTTTACGAAAATAAATAATATACATTAATATATATCTTTATTAACTAAGTGAAAATGATTTAATTTGCATAAATAAAGATGTATATCATAAAGAAAATTGTATATAAGCACAATTACTTGTTGACACGGACTGCTGTGTAACATATAATTATAATCACAACAAAAATATTGACAAAAAATGATAATATTTGTCGGCGCGGTGTGAGGACTTTTGGGAGCAGCTGCGCGGGAGGTAAGGGAATTGAAGCATGATCGCCTGCAGGTGATGAAAGAGCTGATGCTCAAAAAGCGTGAGGTCACAACAGCAGAGCTGTGCGATACATTCGGCGTATCGATCGAAACGATCCGCCGCGACCTGAATGTTCTCGAACGCGAGGGCGTCATACGCAAAGTGTACGGCGGGGCCGTGCTCGCAGACGACAATGCCACGCCCGCGCTCATGGCGGCATGGAAAGAGCGCGCCCGCGTAGCGAGCGCGGAGAAAACGCGCATTGCAAAAAAGGCGGTTGAGTTTGTGCCGGACGACTGTGTGCTGGTGCTTGACTCGGGTACGACGATGTATAAAGTCGCGCGCGAACTGCGCCGGTGCAGAAACCTGACGGTTTTGTCAAATTCACTCTACAATGTGATGGAGGTATCGGCGAATACGGAGCATCTGGCCTACTGTGTGGGCGGCGCTGTAAAGAAGGGCGAGGAGATCACGACGGGGTTTCTTGCGGCAGATTTTTTTGGCAGCTTTGGCAAAATCGACGTTGCGCTCATCAGCGCCGATGGCTTGAGCCTGGAGCAGGGCATCACCGACTACAGCATGGAGATGGGCCTGCTCAAGCGCCGCTTTATTCAGAAAAGCGGCAAGGTGATCGCCGTGGCCGATCATACAAAGTTCGGCGTTAACGCCATGTGCGGCACATGCGATATTGAGCGCATTGACATCCTTGTCACAGACAAACGTGCGCCGGCGGAAATGCTCGACGAGATGCGCCGCCGCGGCATTCAGGTTGTCGTTGTATGATACATATTGTATAAGGAAAAGCTTTTTTTCAGTTTTTATGGGCGGGCGGCCCAATGTGGTGCGCAGCGCGCGCAGAGCAACCTTTTCTGAGACGCTTACATCCCCATGGCGTGGGGATGAGCAGATATTGAAAGGAGCATAACAATGAAGAGAAGCAGACTCGTAAGATTCACAGCGATCCTGATGGCGCTTGCCATGCTCGTAGCGCTTGCCGGGTGTTCCAGCGGCAAGAAAACGGAAACCGTAGACCTGTCGAGCCTGACGATGGACGAACTCATCGCCAAGGCGAAGGAAGAGGGGCACGTTGAATCGGTCGGTATGCCCGACGACTGGGCAAACTGGGGCGATAGCTGGGCAAACTTTACCGCCAAGTACGGTATCACGCATAATGACACAGATATGGGGTCGGCAGAAGAACTTTCCGCTTTTGAGGCAGAGAAAGACAGCCCGACCAGAGATATGGGCGACGTCGGTCAGGGGTTTGGCCCGATGGCTATAGAGATGGATATTTTGCGAGGCTACAAGCCTACCACGTGGGATGAGATCCCTGACTGGGCGAAGGATCCGGAAGGGCGTTGGGTTATTTCTTATCTTGGAACATACGGAGTTCTTGTTAACAATGATCTGGTAAAAGACGACATCACCTCCTGGCAGGCGCTCAAGGCCAGCGACTGCAAGATGACTCCGGGCGACGTCATCGGCGGCGCGTCTTCGCAGATGGCGGTTCTTTCGGCGGCATATGCTTTCGGTGGAGATATCAATAATATTCAGCCGGGTGTTGACTTCTTTAAAGAAATGGCGCAGGCTGGCCGTATTGATGCTGGTACTCTTTCTCAGCAGCGGTTTGCTATGGGGGAGATCGAAGTCGCGTTCCACTGGGATTACAATTTGTGCGGATGGCGTGATATCGCGCTCGAGGCAAACCCGAATGCAAATGTTACTCCACATGTAATGACTGATGGCGCTATCCAGTCAGGATATTGCCTGATATTCAACAAGTGGTCCCCGCACCCGCACGCGACTGCGCTTGCGATTGAATATCTGTTGAGCGACGAGGGCCAGCTCGACCGTGTAAAGGGCTATGCAAGCCCCGTTCGCGATATCGAAATTCCTGCTGAGCTTCAGGCAAACCGAATCCCACAGGATGAGTACGCTGATCCGATTCCTCTCACGGATAATGATGCGTTAACGAAGGCATGTGAAGAGATTTCTATCGCTTGGGAAGAAGAGATTGTTCCTTTGATTGCCTGACACAGACGGATTCTGTAATTTTCCGGACAGGAAGGTGCTTAACGCACCTTCCTGTCCGGAAGAGTTAAGTATTGACTCTATATTGCTGCTGTCGCTTAGAGATCATTATCACAGCTGGCAGAAAATATAGAGAGTATGGGCGTTGATATTGATTTCTTTCTTATGACGGTAATTGCGGGTAGCCTTGATCGTTGTACAAGATATCAGTTCATACGGAATTGTTCTGTTATGTTTGTGTTTTTTTGAGTGAGGCAGACAGATCGTTCTGGTTCAAGAAGTATTTTTCACCGTTTGGGCGACATCGCTCTGTTGCTTTGTTGCCGGTGGGTATATTTGTTCGCGTTTTTTGATCAAGGGAGGCAGAATTATGACACAAACAGAGCCGAAGGCTAAAGGAAATGTGAGGAAGGGAGGCAAGCTCTCTTCCCTCAAATATTACTGGACACTTCTGCCGTTTTTGGTGCTCGTATGTATGTTTGAACTCGTTCCGCTCTTTACAATGATTGTCAGAAGTTTTTCCAAGGAACGTGGAAGCGGTTTTACACTGGAGCACTATATAACGATTTTTCAAAAGCAGATTTATCTAACTTCTTTGCAAAATAGCCTTTTCTTGACGGTTTTTGCGTCTGTTTTAGGCATTATCATTGTTTTTATCCTTGCAATGGCATTGTCGAATTCGAAAAAGAAAATACGTGGCGTTTATATGTCGATGCTTACATTGACATCTAATTTTGCGGGTTTGCCGCTGGCGTTTTCATTTATGACTATGCTTGGTTACAGCGGCGTATTTGTGCTCGTGGGAAAACAGCTCGGTATTCAGTCGCTGGCCGAATACAATCTCTATACGGTTTCCGGGCTTGCGCTGGTATATATCTATTTTCAGATTCCAATGGGCACGCTTTTGCTGCTTCCTGCGTTTGAAGGGATCCATAAGGAGTGGAAAGAATCCGCCGCACTGATGAAAGCGAATTCTTTCCAGTTCTGGTGGAAGGTCGGCATCCCTGTGATGATGCCGTCGATCGCAGGCACTTTTACCATGCTTTTTGCCAACGCGTTGACTGCGTATACCACTCCATATATGCTTATTAACAACTTCCCTCTTTTTACAATCAAGATTTCGCAGATGTTTGTTGGTGACCTCAAATCACGCCCGGAGCTGGGTTCGGCGCTTTCAATTGTAATGCTCCTGATCATGCTTTTGGTCATCGGCCTTTCGAATCTCGTAAAGCGTGCATACACGAAAGGAGAGAGGAGATAAATGAAAAAGAGGAGCATTTTTGGGAGTACGTGGATGCTTTTGTGTGCGATCTATCTTGTGCTGCCGCTACTGTTGACGATCATATATTCCGTTACATCAAACTGGACGTC
This sequence comes from uncultured Eubacteriales bacterium, assembly GCA_934630445.1. Lineage (GTDB taxonomy): Bacteria > Bacillota > Clostridia > Oscillospirales > Butyricicoccaceae > CAKTWY01. The sequence continues at coordinate 2,054 of CAKTWY010000127.1, read as the reverse complement.
AATTCTTCCACGCGGCTTTACATTAAAATTTTATAGTGAACTTTTTGCAAACGGCCAATTCGGTATGAGCATTCTGCGGAGCATTGTAATTTCCATCATTCCTGTTATCATCACCTGTGTGTTCATTATTCTCGCGCTCTATACGTCGGTTGTCTATCAGCCAAAGCTCGAAAAGTACATTGAGATGCTCTGCATGGTGCCCTATACAATCAACGGCGTCCTTCTTGCGACATCTGTGCTGGCTACTTATGCAGGTACGCCTACAATCTTTTCAAATCGTATCGTTATGCTGGTTTGTGTCTACTGCATCGGCTGCCTGCCGGTCACGTTCCGCGGCATCCGCAACAATATGTATGCAGTCAATGTCCGGCAACTGATCGAGGCGGCGGAGATCCTTGGCGCGAGCAAGCTTTACGCCTTTATCAAAGTGGTTGTGCCGTGCATGCTTTCCGGTATTATGGTATCGGTGCTCATGTGCATGGCGGCGATCTTCGGTGATTTTGCGATCATCAAGCTGATTGCTGGTGGTCAGTATGAAACTGCACAGTTTTATTTGTACAACGCCAGAAATATGCCGATTCAGGGTACCAGTGCGGTCGTTACGATCCTGTTTATCGTCACGCTTGCGCTCACCCTCTCGGTACTTTTCGTTCAGATGCGCGATAAGACGAAGAAGGCGGCTGTTCCTGTGGTTGAAGCAGTCGACGATGCAAAGGAGTAAGATGAGATGTCATATATTCAGTTTGAAGATATTCACAAGTATTTCGGCGACACGCACGTCTTAAAAGGCATCAGCCTCGGCGTTGAAAAAGGCGAGCTGGTGACGCTCCTCGGCCCGTCCGGCTGCGGCAAGTCGACGCTTCTGCGCTGCCTTTCCGGCCTTGAGACGGTGTCCTCCGGCAAAATCTATCTCGACGGGAAGGATATCACCAATCTCACCCCCAAGCAGCGCGAGATCGGTATGGTCTTCCAGCAGTACAGCCTTTTCCCGAATATGACGGCCGCGCAGAACGTGGCCTTCGGCCTGCAGATCAAGCGCATGCCGAAGGATCAGATCCAGAAAAAGGTCAGTGAATTTCTCGACATCGTCGGCCTTTCCGACAAGGCCAATCAGTACCCCAATCAGCTCTCCGGCGGCCAGCAGCAGCGCGTGGCGCTCGCCCGCGCGCTCGTGATGGAGCCGAAGGTGCTCCTGCTTGACGAGCCGCTCAGCGCCATCGACGCGCTCTTGCGGCGCAACCTTCAGGTGGAGATCCGCCGCATTCAGAAGGAGCTGAACATCACCACCGTCTTTGTCACCCACGACCAGGACGAAGCGATGGTCATGTCAGACACCATCCACCTGTTCAACGTCGGCACGATCGAGCAGTCCGGGTCGCCGGTCGATATCTATACAAAGCCGCAGACGCGCTTTGCCGCGAATTTTATCGGCCACTATAACATCGTCAGCGGCGCAGATTTTGCCGCTCTGATCGGCGAGCCGGTCGGTGCAAAAGATGTGGCCATCCGCCCCGAGCTCATCGAGATTTCAAAAGCGCAGTTTGACCGCCCTGACAGCTATGTGCTCAAAGGCGTTGTCAAAGAGAGCATTCCCCATGGCAATATCATCCGCTACACGCTCTCCTGCGGAAGTGTGTCGCTCCAGGCGGACATTCTTTTTGATTCTTCGCTTCTTTTTAACGACGGGGAGACGCTCTATCTTTCGTTTAAGAAAGATGACTGTCTGCCGCTCGATTGAATCGAATAAATTGAACAATTGAGAGGGAAACATGAACGTTTACGATTTCGACAAAACAATTTTTGACGGAGATACGGAAGACTATTTCTTTGCTTACCTGTTCAAAGTCAGGCGTCTGCCGTTCTATAAACTCAATTATGAATGGCACGAGCTGCTGTGCAGGCATAAGATCGCCGGCAAAACGTTTTGCCGGCGGGCGGATTACCGGGTTTTGACGCAGATCGAGGACATCGATACATTTTTGGAGGAATACTGGGACGAACATGAGAAGTTCATGATGCCGTGGTATTTTGAGGTCAAGCGGCCGGACGATCTG
>CAKTWY010000126.1 GCA_934630445.1 uncultured Eubacteriales bacterium | reverse complement strand
AATGCCAGAACCAAAAAAACAAGAATCACCGGGCCCAAATAAACAAGCGCCCAGCCAAGCGTCCTGACAAAAACAGCCAGCGAAATTTTGATCGCCTGCCAGACGCGCCTGCCCTCGCCCATCCATACAAACACATCGCCGACGCGCGCGGGCTCGTTTTTAGCGACCTTCCTGTACACATCGATTACGCCAAGCTGAATCGGCGCAAACAAAAGTGTGGCGAGACTGATCAGGCACACTACGCCAAAATAAACGATCATCTCTTCCGGCGCGGTATCCGCCCCGGCTGCCGGCTGAAACGGGATCTGCAAGCAGTTCAGCAGCATCGTGATCACTGTATAGATCGCCATTGAACCGACAAGCTTGCCATAGTTCTGCGCCAGGAGCATCCTCGCGTGCTGTTTGACCCGCATCCTGTATAATGAAGGATCCATATACGTTCCCCATCCTTTTCTCCGCGCGCACATCCTGACCGTGCCGCGGCGATATAGGAATAGTATAATACAAAACGCGCTGCCTTGCAATAACGCTTATTTTGATTCGCGCGTATTCCGTCCTCACCGGCAGCCGGCACGCATGCCGGTCCACAAAACAAAACCAGTCCTGCGCAGGAACATATCTGCTTCTGCGCAGGACTGGTATCAAGATCCTCCGCTGTGCAAACCGCGCACGTGAGGCGTTATGAAGGGAGCGTTTCAACCTTTTTGCGGGTGGCGAACTGCCACAGCGCGATCAGCCCGATCACTCCGATGCCGATTGCATCCGTCACAAGGCCCGGAATGATCAGAAGCAGGCCCGCGAGCACCGCCAGAACACGCTGCCAGACCGGCATTTTATGCAGGAGATACCCCTCCATCCCGGAAGAAATGCCTATCATGCCGACAAGCGCCGTAACGACAATCAGGACAACCTGCCCCGGCGTCGTGTCGATCAGAAGGAGCGACGGGTTCAGCGCAAAGATATACGGAATCAAAAACGCGGTTATGGCAAGGCGCGTCGCTGTCACGCCTGTCTTAAACGGATTGGAATGCGCGATCGCCGAGCCTGCATACGCCGCGAGCGCAACCGGCGGCGTAATATCTGCCACAATGCCGAAATAGAAGACGAACATGTGCGCCGCGAGCGTCGGCACGCCCAGGCGAATGACGATCGGCGCCGTAATCGTCGCCATGATGACATAGTTCGCCGTGGTCGGCACGCCCATGCCAAGGATGATGGAGGCGATCATGGTAAAGAAAAGCGCGATGATCGTGATACCGCCCGAAAGCGCGAGAAGGCCGGTCGCCAGCTTCAGCCCCAGGCCCGTGAGCGTGACGATGCCGACGATGATGCCCGCAATCGAGCACGCTGCCGCGACACCGATGGTGCTTTTTGCGCCGTTTTCGAGCGCTTCGAGGATCCCTTTCGGGCTGATGCGCGTTTCCTTGCGGAAAAGGCTTACGACAATGGCGATCAGGATGGCGAAAACCGCTGAACGCGAAGGTGTGAAGCCGTTGCCCATAAATACGATAAGGAAAATCAGCGGCAGCAGCAGATAGCCCTTTTTGAGCAGAAGCGGCCAGAAGCGCGGGAGTTCCGACTTATCGATGCCCTTCAGGCCGAGCTTTTTCGCCTCAAAATGCACCATGAGCCAGATCCCCGTAAAGTACAGAAGCGCCGGCAAAATCGCCGCCACGGCGATAGTCGCATAAGGATTGCCCGTCATTTCCGCCATGAGGAAGGCAGCTGCACCCATGATCGGCGGCATGATCTGTCCGCCGGTCGATGCGGCGGCCTCAACTGCCGCTGCAAACTCCGGCTTATAGCCGGTCTTTTTCATCATCGGGATCGTAAAGCTCCCCGAGCCGACCGTATTGGCGACCGAAGAGCCGGAGACCGTACCCTCAAGCGCGCTGGCGATGATGGCGACCTTTGCCGGGCCGCCGGGCGCGTGGCCGGCAATGGCGTTTGCAATGTCGATGAAGAACTTGCCGACGCCTGTTTTTTCCAGAAATGCGCCGAACAGGATAAAGAGCACGATAAACGTCGAACACACGCCGATCGGCGTTCCGATGACGCCCTCGAGCGTGTAGAACAGGTGCTCCACGACGCGTGTCACGCCAAAGCCGCGGTGGCCGAACATCCCCGGCAGATAGCCGCCTACAAATGCATACACGATGAATACGCCCGCCACAATGAGTATGGGGATACCCACCACGCGGCGGCACAGCTCAAAGAGGACCAAAATGCCGATGATACCCGCGATGATATCAACCGTGTTGTAATTGCCCGAGCGCGACGCCAGACCCTCAAAATTGACGACCCAATAGAAAAACGCGCTGAAGCCCAGGATGCCGAGCACGAAGTCATACCATGGAACATAATCGGGCTTCGGCTTTCCCTTCCGCGCAGGGTAGAGCATAAAGCCCATAAAAATCACGATGCCGACAAAAAGCGCACGGCGGATCTGCTCCGGCAGTGTGGAAAAGACATTCATCCACAGCACGAAAAGCGAAAACGCGATCAGCATCGCTTTGATCGCAACGCCGCGCCAGGAGGTGAAGTGGCGCGTGTTCGACTCTCTGTCGTACTCCGCCATGACCTCTTCAATATTGACCTCTTCTTCGGCAAGAAGCGCTTCGTCATGCCGGGCCCGTTCGATATTTTCGATTTCTTTTTCGCTTCTTCTGTCTTTTTTCAATCATAGCCCTCCTCTGATGCTGCAAAATCTGAATACGCCGCCCGTGTCTTTTCAATGGAAAAGCGCACCGGCGCGTCCTTTCCGCACAGGGCGGTGAGGTTAATATTTTTCCCGCCGATATGCAGATAATGGTCGTAAACCGTGCCGACGACGTAGGTGAGCTGCGCCATCGGCGTATGTCTGCCTTCGATATGAATGGTGCCGTCCGCGCCGTAGCGGAAGCGCTCCCCCTCGCCCGGCATGGTGTCCACGCCTGCGCCGAACGCTTTCATCGTTCCGCCTGTCAGGAAGATTTGCCCGCTCTCAACCGTATACACGTCGGAAACTTCGCTCTGGTTGACCGAATGGCGGAAGGAGACGGAAAACACGCATCTGTCCTGCGCCGGATAGACAGCGATGCGCGTCCCATCCTCCCCGCGCAGAACAAGGCACTGCCGTGCCGGGCGGAAAAAGGCAACCGCAATTGCAGCGATTGCAATTGCGGCAGCCATAAGCACGATCCATGTTCGATTGCGCCGAACTTTCATGGTTTAAAGCACGCCGGCTTCCTTGAAATATTTCTCAGCGCCCGGATGGAACGGAACCGACGCGCCCTGGACCGCCGCCGCGGCGTCAAGCTCACTGCCCTTGGCATGTCCGACGGTGATTTCGTCCTTATTCTCAAAGAGGGCCTTGGTCATGTTGTAAACAAGCGTCTCATCAAGGTCGTTCCTTACGATAAAGGTTGCCTTGACGGCAAGGGTCTTAACATCCTCGGTCATGCCATTATACGTGTCCTTCCCGATGGTATAGGAAGTATAGAAGGGATACTGCTCGCACAGCGCGGCGATCTTGTCCTCGTCGATCGGAACAACGGTGATATCATTCTGCGAGCTCAGATCGACGACAGCCGTCGTCGGCGTACCTGCCGTGCAGAAGAAGGCGTCGATCTTCTTATCCTTCATGGCCGTTGCAGAATCACCGAAGGAAAGGTTCTGCTTTTTGATATCGTCAAAGGTGATGCCATACGCCTCAAGAATCTGCTTGGCATTGGCCTCGACGCCGCTGCCGACGTCGCCGACGGAAACGCTCTTGCCTTTCAGGTCGGCAACCGACTTGATGCCGGAGGCAGGGTCCGCAATGATCTGGCAGACCTCGGCGTACACCGTCGCCATGGTGCCGAAATCCTGGATCTGCTCGCCTTCAAACAGCTCGACGCCGTCATAGGCATAGCTCATAACGTCGTTCTGCACGATGGCGATATCGGCTTCGTTCTTCGCGATCAGACGGATATTGGCCGCCGAAGCACCCGTCGACTGAACAGAGATGGAAAGACCGTCGACCTTCTCGCTCAATACCTGCGCCACCGCGGCGCCATAGGCATAATATGTACCCGACGTACCGCCGGACGCCATGACAAGGTTCGACGCCTTGCCGCCGCCCGCGCAGGCGCACAGCAGCGTCGCGGCGATCAGCGCCAACGCCAAAAGTGCAGCAATCTTCTTTTTCATTTTCAAAAACACACTCCCATTTCCAAATTTGTACAATTGTCAGCTTTTATTATTTTAACACAGTTTAATGCGGTAAACAAGGGGGATTTCGTTCAAACGTAGCGTGTTTACACGTGCAATGTACCGTATTTTTGAATCTTATGTTTCATATGCATTTTATGTATGAAGAAATTCCTGCATTTTTGAATTTCATGGATTTTTTGTTTCGTTAAAATAATTACCGTATTGCCCGCTTCAGGCGACGAAAAAGCCGGGCCTTTCGGCCCGGCTTTTCACACAAAAGGCGCAGCAGTCACTGCGCATCGCAGGCGAGCGCATGAAGCGTATCGCCCGTGACGCGGTATGTCGTCCACTCGTCCATCGCGCAGGCACCCAGCGAACGGTAAAAAGCGATGCTGGAGCTGTTCCAGTCCAGACACGCCCACTCCAGCCTGCCGCAGCCGCGCGAAACGGCGATCGCCGCAAGTTTTTTGAGAAGCTTCTTCCCAAAACCGCGCCCCCGGTACTCCGGCAGCACAAAAAGGTCCTCCAGATAAATGCCTGCACGTCCGAGAAACGTCGAAAAATTGTGAAAAAAGAGCGCGAAGCCCACCGCCTGCCCCATGTGCTCGGCGATGAGCACCTCTGCCTTCTCCCGGACAAAAATCCATTCGTGCAGAAGCGCCTCGGTCGCGACGACCTCGTCCTCCATCTTTTCATAAGCCGCGAGCCCCCGTATGAAGGAAAGGATCAGCCCCTCGTCACCCGGCGCGGCAAAGCGTATATGCAGTCCATCCGTGTTCATCATCTTCTTTTCCTGCCCATGGTATCGTTGATTGCGCGTATCTTTTCGGGCGCGACCTTAAAGCGGCGCGCCATATCCATCAGGCCGTTTACCTCCTGAAAGACGTCTGTCAGCTGTGTGTAGCAGTAGCCCTGTACATATTCAAGCGCGTCAAACGCGGCGGTAATATCAGAAAACCTGCGCAGAAACTCCGCTTCGTCCGCAACCGCGCCGTTATAGCCCCAGTTCCCCCCCTCGCGGTCGGCCGCAAAAGCAATGCCGCCGTACTCCGTGATGAGGATGGGTTTGGCCGCGTCATAAGCCGCGCCATCTGCCAGCAGCATCCTGTACGAAGCGAGCGAGCTCATCAGCTGCTGCGCGCTCTCATAAGTATGCCTGAGGTCGCTGCCGTAAGCCGCGTAGTCATGGACGCCGTAAATATCCGTCTCCTCCGGCGACTCCCAGCCGTCGTTTGTGGAGACAAAGCGCGTTCCATCAAGCGCATGGATCATGTAATAAAGCGCCGCGGCAAAGCTCTGCTGCGCGCGGTCCTTGTAGATATTGCGCACGCCCCAGGATTCGTTCAGCGGAACCCAGGCGACAATGGACGGATGATTGAAATCACGCCCGATGAAAGCGGTCATATCGCGCATGAGCGCGTTCTGCTCTTCAGCACAGAAGCGGTAAGCGCTGGGCATCTCTCCCCAGACAAGGTAGCCGAGCTTATCCGCCCAGTAGTAAAAGCGCGCCTCTTCGATCTTCTGATGGCGGCGCGCACCGTTAAAGCCCATCGCCTTCCCATGCAGGATATCAGCCCTGAGCGCCTCGTCCGAGGGAGCGGTAAGCAGCGACTCCTCCCAATACCCCTGGTCAAGAATGAGCTTTTGATAATAGGGGCGGTTATTGAGCAGGACCATGCCGTTTTTGCACTCGATCTTGCGCATGCCAAAATACGAGCCTACCGCGTCGCACACGTTATCCCCGGAGGAAAGCGTAAGCTCCAGATCATAAAGGACCGGCGTTTCAGGCGACCAGAGATGATATTCATCGATGCCGTCGGCCTCTTCCAGGTAGATCGTCACGGTGTTCTGCCCGTGCTGCACGCTTTGCCTTGTCTTGAAAACCGTTCCCTGTGCGATATAGGGAGCGCTGGAGGCATAGTTCTTTTCCTTCAGCATTTTCTGAATATCGCACTGCAGCTTGATATGCACGCCGAGTGTCAGCTCGCCGCATGCGGCGCCTTCAGCTGCAAAGGAAAGCTGCAGCGTCTTCCGGTCAATATCAGTCACAATGCGCAGGCCGTCCAGATAAGTGCTGCCCCGCCCCTCGAGCCACACCGTCTGCCAGATGCCCGAGCACGGCGTGTACCAGCACCGGTCGGGGAGATCGTTGAAATACTGCTTGCCGCGCGGCTGTGTCAGGTCGCGCCGGTCCTCGGCGCGCACGGTGATTGCCGCATCCGGTCCGTCGAGCAGGTCTGTAATATCGCACGCAAACGGCGTATACCCGCCCTCGTGCGATGCAGCATGCATGCCGTTGACCCATACATCCGCCTTGTAGTCGACAGCGCAGAAATTGAGGAACACACGCTTTTTCATCAGCGCTTCCCCGATATGTACCTGACGGGTGTACCACATCACGGGATGGTATGCTTTGTCTTCAATACCGCTGAGCCTGCTCTGATAGCAGAAGGGAACCACGATCTCTCTCCCCGCGAAACCGGTCTGATACCAGCGCTCGGCAAGGCCGCGCTCTTCATCGTCAAACGTGAAGGTCCACGGACCGTTCAGACACTGCCACTGTTCGCGCTTAAAATCCGGACGCGGGTGCTCTGCCTTTATGTTCATCATACTCCACCTTTGCGGCACTGCCGCTGTATTTTTGTTCTATCAAACCCTGTTGGCGTCCATGACAGCGAGCGTGAGCCTGATCCGCGCTGCGCTGCACAAACGGCATGCACGTACCCTTCTTTCGCAGTTCTGGCGTTGCGGCAAACGAAAAGACAAAAACGGCGGTATCATCGGTATGCGCCGTCTCCGACGGCACGCCATAGAATTTCAGCGTGTCGCCTCGGAGAGGCGACATGCGCGTGGTATAATATCCGCTCTGCGGATATTATACCATCCGCGCCGGATATCCACAAGACGCAATTGAATCGTTTGCACTGCACAAAAAGAAGCGGCTGCGCAGCAAAGGGTGCTGCGCAGCCGCGTCTTCTCTATTTGAATCA
>CAKTWY010000125.1 GCA_934630445.1 uncultured Eubacteriales bacterium | reverse complement strand
GGGACTTGTGGAACGCCGAGAGGATGTCATAGTGCGCGTCTCCGTCGCGGTCGTAGCGGGCGGAGGACTTCTGCGCAACGGTGCGCGCATCCTCGAGCGTCACGGTGCCGTGCGCCGCCGTGCACAAAAACTCCACCGCGTTGATCGCCTTGCGCACATCCCCGCCGCAGGCGGAGGCGATGTGCTCGGCCACGCCGTCTTCCAGCTCCAGCGCATCGTCCGCACATGCGAAAGCGCGCCTGACGGCGCGCAGCACCTCTTCCGGCGGCACAGGCTTGAATTCAAAGACCGTCGACCGGCTTAAAATGGCGTTGTAGATGTAAAAATAGGGGTTCTCCGTCGTCGAGGCAATGAGCGTGATCTTCCCGTTTTCAATATACTCCAGCAGCGACTGCTGCTGCTTTTTATTAAAATACTGGATCTCGTCGAGATACACAAGCGCGCCCTCCGGCGCGAGAAAGGTGTCCAGCTCATCGATGATGGCCTTGACGTCCGCGATGCCGGACGTCGTGGCGTTTAAACGGTAGAGCTTTCTGTGCGTGCTCTCGGCGATGATGCCCGCGACCGTAGTCTTTCCGATGCCCGACGGGCCGTAAAAGACCATGTTCGGGATGTTCCCGCTTTCGATCACGCGGCGCAGGATCGCGCCAGGCGCGAGCAGATGGCGCTGTCCGACCACGTCGTCGAACGTATGCGGACGCAGTTTGTCCGCCAGGGGCTGATACATGAAAGACCTCCTTTGATTGCAAAGTGCCATGCGCCGGCTGAGGAATGGGAGCCTCGCGTAGCCTTTTGGTTATCGCTCCGCCCCGGATGCCAGCGTCCTTTGTCATTCTGGGACAAATGTGCGACCGCCACCGGGGGCGGAGGGAGGGAGCGTGTTTGCGGAGGAGAGCGGGAGCGGAAGGAAGCCCGCAAGGGCGACGTGCCGCGACCCTCTCGACGAGTGGGCAAGCCTCGCTCCGAAGGATCCCGGACGCAGGAAAAATATGTTCCCGCCAGCCTGTCGTTCTACGCCCGGGATCCCCGCGTGTTCCAAAGGGGGTATCGCTCCGCGCAGGATGACAGAAAAGCGCCCCAAATGCAAGGCCGCCGCAGGCTGATCCTGCGGCGGCCGCCGTGAAAAAATCTGATTAGTACAGCGGATATTTGCCGCACAGCTCGTTGACGCACGCACGGATATAGTCAGCCTTCGCCTCGAAGTCCGTGCACGTGAGCCTGACCAGCTCCGCAATCTTGACCATCTCCGCCTCGCCGAAGCCGCGCGCCGTGACAGCTGGCGTGCCAATGCGCACGCCGCTGGTGACGAAGGGGCCCTGCGGATCGTTGGGGATGGCGTTCTTGTTGGCCGTGATGTACACTTCGTCAAGGCGGTTCTGCAGCTCCTTGCCGGTGATGTTCATGCTCCGCAGATCCACCAGCATAAGATGGTTGTCCGTTCCGCCCGTTACAAGGTCAAAACCCTCTTTCATGAGCGCGTCGGCAAGTACGGCCGCGTTCTTCACGATCTTCTGCTGATAGGTCTTGAACTCCGGCTTCAGCGCCTCGCCGAAGCAGACGGCCTTTGCCGCGATAATGTGCATCAGCGGTCCGCCCTGGATCCCCGGGAAGATCGCCTTGTCGATCTGCTTTGCCAGCTCCTCCCTGCACAGGATCATGCCGCCGCGCGGGCCTCTGAGCGTCTTGTGCGTCGTCGTGGTGACAATGTCCGCATACGGCACCGGGTTCGGGTGCAGGCCCGCGGCCACAAGGCCCGCGATGTGCGCCATGTCTACCATGAGGTACGCGCCGCACGCGTGCGCGATCTGGGCGAACTTTTCAAAATCAATGACGCGCGGATAAGCCGACGCGCCGGCGATGATCATCTTGGGCTTATTTTTCATCGCCAGGTCGTACACTTCATCATAATCGATGCGGCCGGTCTCAGGGCTGACGCTGTACGGAACGATATTATAATATTTGCCCGACATATTGACGGGGCTGCCGTGCGTCAGATGGCCGCCGTCGTTCAGGCTCATGCCCATCACCGTCTCGCCGGGGTTCACCAGCGCAAAATAGACCGCCATGTTCGCCTGCGCGCCGCTGTGCGGCTGAACATTGGCATGCTCCGCGCCGAACAGCGCGCATGCGCGATCGCGCGCGAGGTTTTCCACCACGTCGACACACTCGCAGCCGCCGTAATAGCGCTTGCCGGGATACCCTTCGGCATATTTGTTTGTCAGTACCGTGCCCATCGCCGCCATAACAGCGGGACTGACGACGTTTTCAGATGCAATCAGCTCGATGTTCCTGCACTGGCGCGCATACTCGCTGCGCACCGCAGCGCCAAGCTCCGCGTCGTATGACTCGAGAAAATCCATATTTTCGGTAACCATGTTTCCTTGCTCCTCCTTGATCCCTGGTGGGAATTTAACCGTCCAATGAATGGATTATAACTTTTTCTGTTCTAAAAGGCAAGAGTGTGGTATCATTTCCTTAATAAGAAACGAAAAAAGAAGGTGCTGATTCATATGCCGAGACAAAAGAAAGAAACCATGCAGCAAAAGCGCGAGCGCGCCGCCAGGGTCGTCGCGGTTCTGAAGGAGCATTACCCCGCCACCTGCTCGCTCGAAGCGCAGAAGGATTATGAGCTCCTTTTTGCCACGCGTCTTTCCGCCCAGTGCACCGACGCCCGCGTCAATATCGTCACCAAAGACCTTTACGCGAAATATCCGACGCTCGAATCGTTTGCCGAAGCCGATATGGAGGAGCTGTGCGCCGTCATCAAGCCGTGCGGCCTTTTTCGCACCAAGGCGCGGGATATCAAAGCCGCCGCGCAGACGATCCTGGAGCGCTTCGGCGGCAAAGTACCGGATAACATGGACGATCTTCTCTCCATCCCCGGCGTCGGCCGCAAGACGGCCAATCTCGTCCTCGGCGACATGTTCGGCAAGCCCGGCATCGTTGCGGACACGCACTGCATCCGCATCAACGGCCGGCTCGGCTTTTCCGATTCGAAGGACCCGTATAAGGTCGAAATGACGCTCGACGGCATCATCGAAAAAACCGAACAGGCGGACTATTGCCACCGTCTTGTTCATTTTGGGCGGGATATCTGTACCGCCCGCTCGCCCAAGTGTGAAATTTGTCCACTTTGCGAATATTGTAATACGTATCAAAATGACGTATAATACTTTGGCAGCGCGGCGGCCTGCCCTGTAAGGCGGCCGGAACGCGCGCCTTGATGGAGACGAGGAACGCTTGATACTTTTGCATCATCAGCGCAAACCCCCGCATGCGCCTGCCTCCGCGCGCCTTCGCGCTTTTTTGCGTGCGCACAGGGAGGCGTGGCTGCTTCTGTACTGGATCCCATATCTCATATGGTTCGGACTTTTGGAGCTTGTCGAGCTTCCGCAGCATGGCATATCCTGTGCGCTCGACGCATACATCCCGTTTAACGTGTGGTTCGCGATCCCGTATTTTTCCTGGTTTGCCGCGCTTTTTCTGTCACTGGCCTACTACCTGCTGCGCGACCGGGAAACGTTTGAAAACCTGTGCTTTCTCATGTTTTCGGGCATGACGGCGGCGCTCGTGGTCTATACGTTCTGGCCCATGTCGATCGACGTGCGCGTGACGCTCGAGGGCGGAGGCCCCCTTTACGGCGCGGTGCGAGCGCTGCAGGGCTTCGACTCGCCGCGCAATGTGTGCCCCTCGATCCATGTCAGTTCCAGCCTTGCCATCGCCGTCGCGGTGAGCATGGGGCCGGCGCTGCCCGGCGGGCGGAAGGCGAAGGCCGCAGTCTGGGTCTGGATGGCGCTGATCTGCGCTTCCACAGTCTTGATCAAACAGCATTCGCTCATCGACGTGTTCTGGGGTGCGGTTGTCACCGCTGTGCTCAGCGTTGTCACATACCGTCTGGACTGGCGCGCCGCCCTGCGCAGAACGCCGCTGCGCGCTTTCCTCTGAACGCGCCTGCACGAGAAGCTTCCGCTTTGGCGGAAGAAGAAAAAAGTCCGGCCCTGCCGGACGCTGGGGGATATGTTTTTTTGAAGAAAAATCATATGGATGCTCGTAAAATGGCCGTGTGCGCCGTGCTTGCCGCGCTCTATGCCGGGCTGACGGTGCTGCTTGCGCCGATCTCTTACGGGGCGTTTCAGTGCCGCGTGTCCGAGGCGCTCACACTGCTGCCGTTTTTTGCCCCGTACACGATGTGGGGGCTTTTCATCGGCTGCTTTCTCGCCAATCTGTATACCGGCTCGGTGCTCGACATCGTGTTTGGTTCGCTTGCAACGCTTTTGGCTGCCTTTCTGACGTCGAAATGCAAAAATAAGTGGCTCGCCGCGCTGCCGCCCGTGCTCGTCAATGCTGTTGTCATCGGTGCGGTCATCGCGTGGAGCTCCGCCGGGGCGGAGGCTTTCTGGGCCGCATTCGCCTTAAATGCATTCTGGGTGGGCCTGGGCCAGCTTGGTGCGTGCTATGTTCTCGGCACTGTGCTCGTCACAGCGCTCGAGCGGCTGAATCTGAAGCGCTTTTTCATCGGCGAGGAGAGAAAATAACAGACAAAGGAACAAACCGGAGGAAGATGAAATGACCGTAAAAAAGGCTGTCATTCCCGCGGCGGGCTTCGGCACGCGAATGCTTCCCGCGACGAAAACCGTTCCGAAAGAAATGCTTCCCCTTGCGGGCAAACCCTCCCTGCAGTGGATCGTGGAGGAGGCTGTCGCCTCCGGTATTGAGGATATCCTCATCATCACCGGACGCGGCAAGGACGTGATGGAGGATTATTTCGACTACATTCCCGAACTGGAGGAGTTCTTAAAGCGCCGCGGGCGCGAGGAGGAGGCCGAAGTGGTGCGCCGCGTGGCGGACATGGCCAATCTCTACTTCATTCGGCAGAAGCAGGCGCTTGGCCTCGGTCACGCCGTATACTGCGCAAAGAGCTTTGTCGGCGAGGATCACTTCGCCGTTCTGCTCGGCGACGACATCATGATGTCGGACAGGCCTGTGACCGGGCAGCTGATCGAGGCGGCTGAGCGCTGCGGCGGCTGCGCCGTCGGCGTCAAGCGCGTGCCGGACGCGGACGTTTCCAAGTACTGCTCACTCGGCGTCGACGCGCCGGATGGCAACGTCATGCGCGTCAGGCGGCTGATCGAAAAGCCCTCTCCGGAAGAGAAGCTTTCCAACTACGCGATTCTGGGGCGCTACGTGCTGCCCGGGGAGATCTTTTCCATTCTTGAAAACCAGCCTACCGGCTACGGCGGAGAGATCCAGCTGACGGACGCGCTCGACGTCCTGTGCCGCAGCTACCCGATGTACGCCGTCGACTTTGAAGGCCGCCGTTTCGACACCGGCAATCCCTGCGGCTATCTCGAGGCGGTGCTCGAGTTCTCGCTGAAAAATCCGGATACCGCGGACTGGCTGCGAAATTATATGAAAAACAGATTTTAACGCATGCGCGGCGGGGTGGGGCTGTCTTTCTATGGAAGGGGCGGCCCCGTCTTCATTGAAAATGAACGGCATGCGTCCGCTTTTTTGAGGAAAAGAACATGGTCAAGGATATGACGGTGGGCAGTCCCACCAAACTTCTCTTATCGTTTACGGTTCCCCTTCTCATCGGGAACATCTTTCAGCAGTTTTACAGCATGGTCGACGCGATCATTGTCGGCCGCTTCGTCAGCACCGACGGCCTTGCCGCCGTAGGCGTGACGGGGTCGATGTCGTTCCTCGTGCTCGGCTTTGTGCAGGGCATGACAAGCGGTTTTGCCGTGCCGGTGTCGCAGCGCTTCGGCGCGGAGGACTACGGCGGCATGCGCCGCGCGGTGGCGATGTCTGTTTATCTGAGCCTCGCGATGACCGTGATCGTCACGCTTCTGAGCGTTTTTACCGCAATGCCGCTTTTAAGGCTCATCGATACGCCGGAGAATATCATCGGCGATGCGTACCGCTACATCGTCGTCATCTTCGCCGGAACGGGCGCGGCTGTCTTTTACAACATGATCTCCTGCGTGCTGCGCGCCCTCGGCGACAGCAAAACGCCGCTTTACTTTCTGATCGTGGCTTCGCTTCTGAACGTCGTGCTTGATCTTGTGTTTATCCTGAACTTCTCCATGGGTGTAGCCGGCGCGGCCTGGGCCACGGTGATCTCGCAGGCGGTTTCGGCGATCTTATGCCTTGTATATATGGTAAAGCGCTACCCGATCCTGAAATTCCAGCGGCAGGACTGGCGGCTTAACCTCCCCGTCTGTGCGGCGGAGATCAAGATCGGCCTTCCCATGGCGCTGCAGTTCTCCATCACGGCGGTCGGCGTCATGATTTTGCAGAGCGCCATCAATTCCTTTGGCTCGGATACGGTCGCGGCATATACCGCGGCGTCAAAAGTCGAGCAGCTTGCGACCCAGGCGCTTATGTCCATGGGCGCCACGATGGCCACGTATACCGGGCAGAACCTCGGCGCCGGGCGCATCGACCGCATCCGCCTCGGCGCACGGCGCGGTGTGATGCTCTCCATCCTTTTCAGCGTGATCGGCGGCCTGATTGTCGTCGTGTTCGGAGACCAGCTCCTGCGCCTGTTTATCACGGGTGATCAGCCGCGCGTCATGGCGGAGGCCAGGCTGTATATCAACATTGCTTCCGCCGGCCTGCCTGTGCTTGGTGTGCTGTTTGTATTCCGCAACACGCTGCAGGGTATGGGCGACGGTCTTGTGCCAATGCTCGCGGGCTTCTTTGAAGTGGTAGTGCGCGTACTCGTGGCTTTCTTCGTTGCAAAATGGATCGGCTATGTCGCCATCTGTATCGCCAGCCCCGGCGCCTGGCTGGCCGCAGCGCTTCCCCTCACATTCACCTATCTGAAACGGATGCATGCGATGCTGGAGGCCGACCGCCTGCGCCAGAGCCATGCGGCCGGCTCCGATACCGCGTGCGCAGATGCGCACAAGGCATAGCGCAACAGCTTCTGCGCCAGCCCTTTCAGGCGGGCGCGCATAGCAAATAAAAATGTCATTTTACCGCCAAAGCGCGGTAAAATGACATTTTTTGTTTGAGATTGTTCGTGTCTCCATGCTACCGGAGGCATTTAACGCGCCTTCAGGCAAGCGGGCCGGCGTGATACCAGTGCGCAAAAAGCGCTCTGTTTTCCGCGTCCGCCCCGTCGACGTTTGAGCTGAGAAAGACGGGCGGCTCCTTCCCGGCGGAGCGCAGCCCGCACGCCGCGGCAAGGGCGATCTGCTGGACGATGAACGCCCCCGCGATGGTCGACGTCGCACCCATGCGCGCGCCGCCGGG
>CAKTWY010000124.1 GCA_934630445.1 uncultured Eubacteriales bacterium | reverse complement strand
TCCCGCACGCGGCGAAGATACCGCAGACAAGCTCTAAAAAAACACCGCTGTTCATAGCACTACCTCCTTATGGCAGTGTATGAAGCGTGCGGTGTTTTTGTGAGTACGTGCAAAAGATTCTATATGAAAAGCAGAGAATACAGTCCGGTCAGGCAAGAAAATTCAAAAAGCTCAAAAAACCGTATGAGATGCCGGACATGATAAAGCCTGCGATCAGCACGCCGCCGAAGATGACGGGCAGCGCGTGCTTCAGCCGCATGTTGAGAAACGCCGCGATGCCCGCGCCTGTCCACGCACCCGTACCGGGAAGAGGGATCGCCACAAAAAGGAGAAGACCGAGCATCTCGTACTTTACCACATTTGCTGCCTTGGTTCGGAATTTTGTCTCAAACCGCTCCGCCAGCCGCCCGAGACGCGCGCTTTTTTTCTTCATCCAGTCAAAAACGCGCCGGACAAACAAAATGATGAACGGTACCGGCAGCATATTGCCGATGACACAGAGAAGATAAGTTTCCACCCACGGAATGCCGTTCAGCGCGCCAACAGGGATGCCGCCGCGCAGTTCGATAATCGGCAACATGGAAATGCCGATCAGATAAAGTGCCTGTCCGAGCTGTGTCGCAAAAAAACCTTCCAAAAAATCACCACACCAAAACAAAAGTCGTCCTTCACAAAAGACGGCGGTATACGATCCGCATCGCGAATAGTATACCACCGTTTGGGGTGAATGGCTAGTAATAAATTCTTAACAAACTCTTACGATGGGAATCAGACAGGCTGGAGCGCTTTGACGCGGCGCAGCTGTGCGCACAGGGCGCAGCTGATGGCGGCGTTTGCACCGGCTTTGATGAGGTTAAAGGGAACGATAAAGGGCAGCATCAGATCCTTGACCGTTTGAAGCGGCACGCCGTACATCGGTGTAAAAATCAGGTTGAGCGGTATCATCAGGGCGACCATCGTGAGCGTACCGGCGCAGAACGCCTCAACCATGCGGCGCGTGGATTTGTTTTTGCGCGTCATGAGCCCTGCCACGAGCACAAAAGCGCCGGTGGCGAAAACATGCATTGCAAAGCCGATCACGCCGGAAGAGGCGCTCACCGTCATTGCCTGGATGGCGGAAACGACGATCGTGATACCGATGCCCCACCAGGGGCCGAACAGAAACGCCGCGATAAAAATCGGCACGTCCGCCGGTTCGTATTCGAGAAACGCCACCGCCGGGAAGATGGGGAAACGGATGATGTACGCCAGAACGATGGACAGCGCCGCGAGGAATGCGCAGGTGGTGAGTTTGCGAGTAAGATTGACACGCATGGAAAATGCCTCCTTCAAAATTCTGCTGCTTTCGTGAAGCGAGGCAGGTTTTGCGCTTGCGCGCAGCCATGGGCGGCGCCTGCCCACAGCCGTTTTTTATGGCTTGATCCATAAAAAATCCCGATGTGTATTCACACATCGGGACGCAACGACAGAAAATCTGCACGCCTTCTCTCATCCGGACTATACCGTCGGCACCGGAGTCACACCGGTTCTGCATAACGCTCACGGGCTTAGGGAGAAACTCCCAACACCGTCGGTGGGGAATCACACCCCGCCCCGAAGACAGCTTATTAAGTTCATATACAGTATAGCACATTCTGCACAGATGTAAAGTGCCAATTGCGACAAAACGCGCAGGAGGAAACTGCGTGTTTTTTGACGCGCTCAATCCATGCGTTCAATTTCCTCGCGTACAATTTCGACCCAGCGTGTGGCGTTGCGCGGCTGGTGGGCGAGGGTGTGGTTGTCCTTCATGATGATCTCGACATGACAGTCCTTTGTCTTTTTGAGCATGTCGCGGATGGAGGCGTGCAGATATTCCTCGTCCATGTCGGGAACGGCGAGGTAGGAGGGCGACGGCTTGTAGGAGAAGACGTAATCCCCGCCGAGATATTCTGCCATCTTTTCGACACTTGCCCATGCGGAAACGGATACACGGCGCAGATGCGGCAGCTGTTTGACGTACTCCCAGCGCGCGTCGATCGGCTCGCAGCAGCCGTAGGAGAGAAGGCCGAACGGTTCAGCCATGTCGATCTGATATGGAAGGATGAACTCGCCGAACATCTCTGCCGAAATCGTAGAGGTTTCCTGGCTTTCAAGGAAGAGCCACATGTCCTTCTGCCGCACGTGCTTTGCGTCAAAGCCCGGGGCGGGGAGCTGCTTCGTATAGCCGAAGCCGCCGGAACCGGTATAGGAGCTGTTGTGATTGGCGCAGAGCAGGCCATTGTCTTCGAGAAACTGGCTTTTCGCGCGGTAGCCGTCTCGGATAAGGCCCATCAGCTGATGGAACTTGTCCGGATAGTCATAAAAGTCATAAAGCATCTGTTCCAGGCCGCGCAGGTGCGTGTAGTCGAG
Organism: uncultured Eubacteriales bacterium; assembly: GCA_934630445.1. GTDB lineage: Bacteria > Bacillota > Clostridia > Oscillospirales > Butyricicoccaceae > CAKTWY01. Next base: position 4,896 of record CAKTWY010000124.1, on the reverse strand, counting down.
CGTGATGGTCTGCGCGTGCCACCACTTGTGTCTGATCTCCACACCAAGGATGCCGTCAAAAACCTCGCGCGCAAGCGCAAGCGTTCGATTCGTCGTTTCGTGATCGACGATGATCCGCGGCGTCTGCACAAGGGCGAGATCGGTTTCAAAATCCCTGATCGGCGCCTCCCACACATAGGCCTGCGTCTTGTCCTCACCGCCGATGCGCGTCTCTTCGATACCCCACTGTGTATCAGTCGCCTTGTAGGGGAGATAGAACATCGCCTCCACCACGCGGTCGTCTTTCATGGACTCGGCCCAGAAAAGCTCTTTTCTCAGCCACATTTCCCAGTCCTGGGCCATCTCGCCGGTGCACTTGATGTCGCGGTCGAACGTCAGGATCTCGTTCCAGCCGTTTTCTGGGTCGATGAAAACGAGCGGGCGTGTGCGTTCAAGGTCGTTGTGCGCGGTCCAAAGGCGCACCTTTTCCGCTTCCGACGGACGCTCTGCATATTCGCGCAGGCGCAGCGCGAGCTCTCTTAAAATCTGACGGTCAGCTGACGAGACAAAGACCTGATCGCTTTTCCATCCCTCGCGCCACCAGTTGCCGCAAGATGCCTTGTCGAGTCTCATGCCGGTTCCTCCATTCATCATTTACACAAAATATTATTAAAACTTGCTGTGAGGTAAGGGGTGCTTTACAGCGATAACATGATATACAGCTATGGTAATATTATCATTAACGCTTTTATTATTATAAAAAAAAGCAGGAAAGTAAATATTGTATGTTGCTGTAGTATTGCTAAATATTGCTCCGCGTGGTATGCTCAAAAAAGGAGGGATGCGCTGTGCTTTGTACCGATCCTGGGGTTTTGTCCGGTTCGGAGGTCTTTTATTTTACCGCGTCCAAAACTGCGGAAGCACTGCTTTACTACTATGTACAGTGCGGGCATTACCACTGCGACGTCGGGTATCAGATCCGCCGCGCGGCGTTCCCCTATTTGCTTTTGTGCTACGTCAGGCAGGGGACGTTTACGATCGAATACGAGCAGCGTACATATATCGTACCGGCCGGACAGGCAGCGCTGATCGATTGCAGGAAGGCGCATAACTACTATGCCACGGGATACATGGAATTTCTGTGGGCGCATATCGACGGGCTGAACTGTCATGAGCTGACTGCGCATATCAACGCCGTGCAGGGGGTCTGCTTCGGCGGGGAAGCGGCTGAGCTCGTTGCGCGGAAGCTTTACGCCCTTGTCAGCGCCTGCCGGAACCGACAGGCGCTGAGCGAACCTGCGGCCTCGGAACAGATCCACGGCGCGCTTTGCGCGCTTTTGCCGCAGACGAGCGCTGCCGGATTTGAAAAGGAAGATGAAACGCCCGTGGGCAAGGCGCTTGCATACATGCGCGCGCATTTGACGAAAGATCTTTCACTGAACGAGATCGCGGCGGCTGCGGGCCTGAGTCCATACTACTTTTCGCGCCTTTTTAAGGCGGAGACGGGCAGCACGCCGTATGAATATGTACTTGCGCGGCGCATTGACCGCGCGCGGCACCTTTTGAAGACAACGGACATGTCTGTCAAGGAGATTGCCTTTGCAATCGGCTATAAAAGCGAAGCGCGCTTTATCGGCGCGTTCACTGACCGTATCGGCCTGCCGCCGGGGAAATACAGGAAATTCCCGATTTGAACTTCAGCAGATTAACGGAACAGAGAAAGCCCTGCGGAGCAAAAGGCTCCACAGGGCTTTCCGTGTTAAAAGGAGGCTACGACGCCTCGACGGCTGTATCGCGCCGGATGAAAAGCGTAACGCTCATCAACGCCGCACCCGCAAAGGCAAAGATGGACACGAAGCGCAGCATCGGCTGTGTTCCCATACGTTCGGCGAGCGCGCCGCAGACGGGGTTGAAAATGATGGCGCACAGGCTCGCACCGATTGCACTGCAAAAAAGCTGCGCGGTGGAGAGATATTTTTTGTCGATTGTCTCCATAAGATAGTATATGCTTGCAGGGAGGAACAGCGCATAGGCGAGCGCCTGCGTGATATTGGCGATGAAAATAAAAGCAAGAGACGGCGCAAGGCCCAGAAGCAGGCTTTTTATGCCGTAAAAGAACATAGAGATGATCAGCAGATATTCCGTCCGGATGGGAAAGCGCCTGCGGAACTTGTGGAAGAGCAGCATGGTGGGCATTTCGACCATCGCACCGACGAAAAGCAGCATACCCACATGCGCCTGGGTGCCGCCTTTTTCCATGACCAGAACGGAGAGAAACGTACCGATCGCCGCATTTGCGATGTATGTGAGAAAATACGCTGCGAGAAAGACAAGGTACGCCTTTTGCGCAGCGAGGTAACGCACACCGCCTGTAAGCGATATCTTGACGCGCAGCGGCGCCGCTTCCGGATTCGGCATGCGCAGGACGATGGAGATGAACAGCAGATACAGCGCAAGCATAATGAAGGGAGAGATGCGGATACCAAAACGGTCCAGAACAAAACCGTAGAAAAAGGCGACGATCGCATAGGTCAGAGAGCCGCTGCTGCGTGTCACGCCGTAGTTGAGCTGGTAGCCCTCGAGCATCAGCTTTGACAGCCACGAGTCGATGATGCTCCCCATCGGCTGAAGCGTCGCATATGCGCCGACAACCGCGATACAAACGGGAACCGCCGCCCCGTCTGAGAAGATCAGAAGAAAATACATTGCCACACTCACGCTGCTCGCCGTGAGCACAAGGCGCTTTGGGCTGCTGAATTTATCGCAGAGAAAGCCCCATACCGGCTGCATCAGCGTGGTGGAGATGTAGCCGAGCATCATGATCATGCCGATTTGAAATTTGCTGAAGCCAAACGTTTGAAACACCGGTACAAAAAACGCGAGAGAGACACAGTTGATGGGGTAATAGGTACCTTGGAGCAGTGCGGCCAGACGGTTCAAGTCTCTTTTCTGCATGTCGGCAAATTCCCTTTCACGGTGTCATTTTGACATCCCAAACATATTATCAATTCATGCGGGGCAAATGTCAATAGAAATTCGTGCGGCAAAACGGTTTTACCGTACCCTGCGGGAATGGGCCGGCCTGATTTCCGAAAACGGCGCGCGCATATTCGGCAGAAAATGCGCGCATGCATCGCTATAATGGACATGGGCGCAAAAAAGCCGCCGGGGAGGTCAGCGTGAAAACCATATACATAGACGTTTTGTTTTTGATAAACCTGATTATGAATTATCTGATGCTGGTCGCGACTGCGCGCTTTACCGGCGCACAGGCCTCGCGCGGAAGGATTTTCCTCGGCGCGGCGCTGGGGGCGGTCTATGCCGTGTTCATGTTTTTTCCGAATCTGAGCTTTCTGTATACCGCAGCCGTCAAGCTGATTTTCGGCGCGGCCGTCGTAGGCGTCACGTTTGGAAAGCTCAGGCCCGCGCGCTTTCTCCATCTGACAATTGCGTTTATGGCGGTGTCATGCGCGTTTGCAGGGGTGGTGGTCGCATTGGAATACCTGACGGATACGGCGGGCGGCTATTTTCATATGAGAAACGGCGTGGCATATATCAACGTGTCCTTCAGACTGCTTCTGTGCGCAGCAGGGGTGGCCTACGGTGGCGCGGCCGTTTTTATGAGACGAAAGGGGAGCAGGGGATTGGAAGAAACCACCTGTCGCAAGGTGCGCATCACACTGTTTGAAAAGACTGCAGAGATCACGGCGCTGGTCGACACCGGCAATCGGTTGAAAGATCCCGTGACGGGGCGCGCCGTACTCGTCGTACAGGCGGACCGCATGGCCGAGCTCATGCCTGAGAAGGTGGCGCATATCGTGCGCAGGCTTTACTATCTGGACGCGGCAACGGTCATGGAACGGCTTTCTGTCTATGAGGAAGCGCGCTATTTCCGACTGATTCCATGCGCGACGGTGAGCGAGCCATGCGCGATGCTCCTCGCCGTGCGCCCCGACAGCGTGGAGATCGAAGGGCGGCATGTGCCGCGCGGCATGCTCATCGGGCTGACGGCGCAGGAGGTCTCCTGCGACAGCTCCATGCAGGCACTTATCGGCGTATCGTAAGCGAGCGTTTATACATATGCGCCCGCAAGGCGGGGCGTGCGAATACAAATAACAAGACGGACACACCGGAAAGGAAAGGTCTTTTTCATGAGGTTGTGGATACTAAAAATCAGGATTTGGATGGCGCGGCTGCTGACGCGGCTGGGTCTTGCGCCGCGAGACCCGATCCATTATATCGGCGGCCCGGATACGCTTCCGGCGCCGCTTACGGCAGAGGAAGAGGCCTATCTGCTGAGCCGCTGCGACGGTGCGGATGAACAGGTAAGGCAGGCCCTGATCGAGCACAACCTCAGGCTCGTCGTCTATATTGCGCGCAAGTTTGAAAACACCGGTATCAATGTCGAAGACCTGATCTCTATCGGTACGATCGGGCTGATCAAGGCGGTGAATACCTACAATACCGCAAAGAATACAAAGCTGGCGACCTATGCCTCGCGCTGTATCGAAAATGAGATCCTCATGTATCTGCGTAAAACCACTGGACAGCGCGCGGAGGTCTCCATTGACGAGCCGCTGAATACAGATTGGGATGGAAATGAGCTTCTTTTGTCCGATGTGCTCGGTACGGACAGCGACTGCGTGATGCGTCCGCTTGAGGAGGACATCGACCGGCAGCTTTTGCGTGCGGCGGTCGAAAAGCTTTCCGAGCGGGAACGGCAGATCATCTCCATGCGCTTCGGCCTCGGCGGTGCGGAGGAAAAAACGCAGAAAGAGGTAGCGGATGCGCTTGGAATGTCCCAGTCGTACATTTCACGGCTGGAAAAGCGCATCATCCTCCGGCTGCGGCGGGAGATGATGCGTTCCATCGGATACTGACAGCCTGCTCTTTCCGAGAAAGCATACCAAAGGCGCG
>CAKTWY010000123.1 GCA_934630445.1 uncultured Eubacteriales bacterium | reverse complement strand
CGGGGTCCTTCGGCCTGCGGCCTCAGGATGACACCTGAACTGTCATTCTGAAGCGCAAAGCGCTGATACCCTGAAGGGCACGCGAGAATCCCGTCCGTAGGCGTACACGCTCCGGCAGCGCGCATCCGCGCGCCGTGCTCCTGCGGCGGGCAAAACCGCGCATTGCCGCACGCACATTTATCCACACCCTGTGCAGAACTTAAAACACGATCCGGTCATACCCCATCCTGCGCAGCGCATCGATCGTGACCGCCCGGCCCTGCGCCTGCTCTGCCCATTCAATGCCCGCCTGAGCGCAGATCCCCTTCGCATCCGACAGCGCGCATTTCCCCCGGTACGCATCGGACTTCAAAAGCTCGACTTCCTCCCGGTTCGTGTGAAAGCCGTGCTCGATGAGCACGGCCGGGGCCTTCGTATCCCGCAGCACCTGGTAATTGCTGACCCGCACCCCGCGGTCCCTGCATCCGAGCATCGGGATGGCCTCGGCGCGGATAGCCTCGGCAAGGCGCTGCGCATTGCCGCCCTTCGCGATCACATGCGCGCTCCAGCCCGACGGCTCCGTCCAGCTTTTCCCGTCGCCGAACGCGTCCGTGTGGATGGATACAAAGTAGTCCGCCCCTGCGGCGTTGGATATCCTGCACCGCTCAGCAAGGCTAATATCATGCTCGTCCGGACACGTCAGGCGCGCGTCGATGCCGCAGCGCGCGAGGTGCCGCTGGATCCTCCCTGCCACGTCGCGGTTAAATTCGTATTCCAGGTACGATCCGTCCGGCGCGCGCTTGCCCGCCGTCTCGATCCCGTGCCCGGCGTCGATGATGACGATCATAGCTTCACAAACCCCACCTTCCGCTCGCCCGCGCCTGTGACATAGTACATCACGACCGCGCAGCCGCGCTCTTCATACAAAAGCGCGCACCGCTCGAACGGATCGAGGCTGCCGGTCTTTTTCCGGCAGGCGCTCGTCTCAAAAACGTCCGTGCGGTACGCGCCGTTTTCATATTCACGCATGGGCTCCTCCTCCCCTTTCCGGCGCCGGATGCACACGACGGAGCATGTCGGCCGCCCGCCCTCGGGCGCGAAGGCGACGCGCCCATTCTCGTATTTCGCCGTCGTGCCGCCCCCATCCTGCATGATGGCCAGCGCGGCGCCGCGCGCCTTGAGGTACTCGGCGCACTCGTATTCCGTCACGTCTTTTTCCGTCACGAGGTGGAAGTATTCCCCCGTTCCGGTCAGGCCGTTGACATTGCGGCTGCGCCGCGCCGTGCGGTCCAGGCCCGGCGCGATCGCCCCGCGCACGACGGCGGTCTTGTAGCCCGCGCAGGCGTTTTCATAGCCGCCGGCGCTGTTTTTGCCCGTGAGATGCGCGTGAGGCGGGCCGAGGGCGAGGATATCCCCGCCCCCGCCGTAGCCCGCGTCCGCGCCCTTGGCGCGCACATATTGCAGCGTGCGGCCGTATTTTTCCCCCCAGCGGTCGCGCCCGCGCGTCATGTTGTACATCGCGAGGGGGTAGACGATGTCCGCCCCCTCGCGCGCCGCCCACGCCGGAAGCGTGAGCGGCTGTTTTTCCGCCTCTGCGTACGGGAGCGCCGCCAGCCAGATCTCATATTCCGCCGCCGGGTACTCCGCGTAGTGGAATTTAAGCTTCTTCATCGCGCTTGCCCGCCTGCTTTTTGAGCTGGTGGAGGTACACGCTCGCCCCCGCGCATAAAACCCCCTGCGTCAGCGCCGCAAAGGCGCCCGCCAGCACATCCCGCGCGGTGCGGAATTCTCCCGCCGCCGCTGTGTACATCGCCGCGAGCAAAACGCCCGCCAGCCCCAGCACCGCCGGGATGCGCCTGTCCGCCAGCCCCGAGCGTTTCAGCCCGGCGCCGACAAGATACAGCACCGGCGCGAGCGCCAGAAGCTCGGGCATGATAAATTCTTTCAGCAGTTCGTACAATTACTTTCCCTCCCGCAGATGTTCGTCCAGCCGCTTGTGTGCCGAGGACGCGGACGCCTCGACCTTCGCGATGCGCTCGAGTATGCCCTCGATGCGCACATCCATGCGGCTCAGATCGCTCTTCATTTTCAAAAGCTCATCGAGCTTGGCGTTCACCTCGCCGCGCCACTCGGCGTCCTCGGACGTGCGCCTGTCGCGGCTGTAGAGCCACCCCGCCAGCCCGACGAGACAGCCGACGAGCGCGATCAGCGCGCCCAGTTCCCCGCTCATACCATCCCAGCCTTCCGCCGTGAGATCAAAGGGTCAGACAACCGCTTCCCACCCGGTGGGATACGCGTCCGGCGCCCAGACGTTGCCGTCGATGACAGAGCGGTACTTTGCTCCGCCGTACAGCACCACGTCGCCCGCGCCGTACGCGTCCGCCGCGCCGAGCGGGGGCGTCCACACGGGCGTGCCGTCCTCGCCCACGCCGATCTTTTTGTACAGGCTGGGCGAGGCGTCCGGCGTCCACTCCGCCGCCGCGGTGTGCGCCTGCAGCGCCTGGTAGAGCTGCGCGTCGCCGACGGCGTTGACGCCATAGCGCAGCACCTCGCCGGCAGTGTATGCCCTGCCGGCCTGCCAGGCCGGAAAGACCGATGAAACCTGGAGCATCTTTTCGGTGTGCGTCTGCGCGTCAAGGCCCGCGAGAAAGATCTGCAGCGCCCGTCTCAGTTCAAGAGCCATCTGTACTTTATTCATTTTGTTTCCTCCCCTGTCAGAAGCGCGTCAAGCGCCGCGCTGTTTTCAGTCGTCTGCCCCGCCGCGATGGCTTCCAGCGCCGCCGCGCTGCGCTCCTCCGCCGACAGCTCAGGTTCCGGCGCAGGCGCGTTGATGATCTCCTCGATCGCCGCGATCGCCTCCGTCTCCGTCAGCGCCGCATCTATCTCGTAAAGGCTGCGCATGGCACTCAGATTCTGGACTGCAAAAGCTACTTCGCCAGCTTCATCCGTCTCGATGATATGCGCGAATGTCAGCACCGCCGGGAACTGTTCGAGCATGACCTCTGGCGTGGCGAGCGCTCCGCTTGGGAACATGTATGTTTTTTCACCCGTGTATTTTTCAAGTTTTTTCATAGATTGATTGCCTCCTAAACAATTGTGTATACGTCTACTGTTGTAGTTCCAGATAGTCTTCCGCCGCCAAACAAAGCGTAATTTCCTACAGTAGTTGCAGCTAAATCATATTTTGCGCTGGAAAGTGCCTGCACCGTACTTCTCGTTAAACTTGTATCGTATACATCCACAGTATCGAGCTTTGTTGCTGAACTACTTGCACTCGATCTCCCTCCTGCGAATATTGCATATTCTCCTAGCGTTGTAGCCGACAGATTCGTTCTTCCCACACTCAACGCAGTCGGTGTGCTGCGCGCAAGACTTTCGTTATAGGCGTTTACAGTAGTGTATGAGTTACCTGCTGAAGAAAAAAGCGCATACTTACCAATAAAAGTTGCCGCGCCGTTTCCAGCGTTTCCGTTAGGCGATGTACTTGTAGTTCTAGCAAGTGTGCCGATTCTGTACGCATTTGTTACCGTACCGCAAAACAGAGCGTATTCTCCAACATGAGTTGCTTCCAGCTCAGACTGTACCGCGCTTAACGAGGTGAGCGTGCTTCTCGTGAGGTTTGTATCAAATGCCTGTGCATCCTTTAGAGCAACATTTTCATCATCCGTTCCTCCCGCAAAAATCACATGGTTACCGATTGATGTTGCAGCCAGATTATCCACTTTCGATGAATAAAACCCAGTCACTTCGGAGTGTACAAGACTCGAGCTATATACATCAATAGATGACCCTTGTCCGCCTCCGCCGAACATTGCGTAATCCCCAACAGATGCTCCTGCAAAATTATATCTACGCTTTCCTGATGCCGCGGTGCCTTTTGTTAAAGTTGCGGTATAGGTATCTATCGTATTGGGGTTAGGATATCCTCCGTAAAACAACGCATAATTTCCAACGGTTACCGCTACGTGCTCGTATCTGTCTTTCGACAGGTTCGACGCTTTGCCGTAATACGCCAGCTCCCCGCCCGACCAAAACGGCCTTGCCACACCGCCGACGCCGACGTATCCCTTTTTGATCTTTCTTGCCACGCCGCCCACGCCGACGTACATTTTTTTAGCCTTTCTGGCCACTCCGCCTACACCGATATATATTCCTTTGGCCATATCGGCTCACCTCCTTATTCGTAGACAAGATAGATTTGTCCGTTAGCCAGTGAAGAGGTTCCCGCGGTCAAGTCAGTCGTGCCTGCGGCGATGTTGCGCAGCTGATAGGTGCCGTATAAAGTGTTTTCGCAGTTGTTCAGCTTTGCATACTTCTGGGATGCACGTACTTGCAGATTGGACATATTCTCGTTCACGTCGTAATCGCTGACCTGCGTGCCGTAGTCCACATCAGCGCTTGCGTTCTTCAGAAGTACACCTTTCCCATTGTTAACGCCGTTGGTCAACATCAACGTTCCCGTCAACGTGCCGCCGGCGGATGGGAGCGCCCCCACGTCCGCAGCCGTCGGCTTGTTCGCCGCCGTGTAGTGCCGCCGCCAGCCCGTGAACCTGTCGGCAGTTGAGCGCAGATATGCATCATAAAAACCTGTTGCCTCTCCGATAAATTCAAACGACACGCGGGCAATGTTGTACTTGATTATAATGAGCGCTCCGTTTTCTGCTCGCGGAATCAGACCGCCGGTATTAGATTGAGTGCCGGACGTCGCCGTTACCAGCATAGAGCCGTCTTCCATCGCACTTGCAACTTCAAACGGCGTGCTGTCGCTTGTCAGATCGGAAGAAATATCGGACAGATTATTATAAATTCGTTTTGTGCCCACGTCCGCCGCCGTCAGCGTGATGGATGCGCCGCTCTTGCCGTTCACCACCGTCGGCTCGCCCTGCGGCCCGGCCGGACCCTCCGGGCCCTGGATGCCCTGCTCACCCTGTACGCCCTGCACGCCCTGAAGCCCCCGCGGCCCCTGCTCTCCCGTGTCTCCCTTCGGCCCCTGGATGCCCTGCGGCCCCTGCGCGCCCTGCGGGCCGACGATCGGCCCGACGTCCTTCCAGTTCTGGTCCGTGAGGTCCCAGACGTAAACATGGTTGTCCGCGATCGAACCGACCGCCCACGCGTCGCCGTCCTCGCCCGTCGGGTGGTCGTTTTGCAGGGCGAGGAGCGTGTTGTATCTGCCGTGCACCGTGAAGCTCCTGCCGTCCGCTCCAGCAGCGCCCGCCGCCCCCTGCGGCCCCTGCGGACCCTGTGCGCCGGGGCTGCCGGCAATACCCTGTATGCCCTGTTCGCCCTGCGGGCCCTGTATGCCCTGCACGCCCTGCGGGCCGCGGATATTGCGGCTTGCCGGCGGCACGGCGCTTTGCTGCACCGTCCAGCTGATGACGCCCTCGTTTGAGATGGACGGCGTCATCACCGGCCCCACCGGCCCTTGCGCGCCCGTGGGGCCCTGCGGCCCGGCCGGGCCCGTATCTCCTTTGTCGCCCTTTACGCCGTTTACGATCGTCACGCCGTTTTCAGCGTCGTCCGTTACGGTGGAGCTTGCAAACTGCAGCCTTGCGCGCTGCGCCAGCTGCGCGCCGTCCTTGTCGAGGATCACATGCCCGGACGAGCCCGTCGCCTCCCACGCCGTGCCGTCTGCCGACGTCTCGAGCACCTTGTCGCTGTTGACGCGGATGTATTTGGCGCTGTCGTTTCCAAAGCGCACGCGCGCGTCGAGCGCGGCCTGCACCGTGCCGGACGCGCTGCCGATGGACGCCGCCGCGCCCGGCGCTTCCAGCTCGCCGATGAGCCCCGCCAGATCGGCGGAGTTTTCGTTGATCAGCCGGTCGAAGTCCGCCTTGACCTCCGCGCTTTTTCCGCGCACGACGTCGGGCTTCGCACGCCAGATGCTTTTGTTGACATTTGGTTTTGTAAATGCCATGTGCCTGTCTCCTTTCATGCTGAATGTTGTATGTAAAGGCCCCCGCACGTGAGGGGCCGCAGCCGTTTTCCAATCTTTGCGCGCGCCGCGTCTCGCCGCCGGGCAAAAACTGTGCTATGATAGACGCGTAAAGCCATTTCTTCCACAGCCTGTGGAAAATCGAGAAAGAAAGAGCGATGCATATGAAAGACAAGAGCGCCCTTTTCGCCGCGGTCGAAGCCCGGCGCGCGCAGATGTTTGCCCTCGCGGATGAAATTTACGACCGGCCCGAACCTGCGCATAAAGAATTCTTTGCCAGCGGGCGCGTCGCCGATACCCTCGCGCAGCTCGGCTACGCGGTGGAGCGCGGCCCCGGCGGGCTTGAAACCGCCGTGCGCGCCAAATGCGAAACGGCGCCGGGCGGCCCTTCCGTCGGCCTGCTGGCCGAATACGACGCGCTGCCCATCGGCCACGCGTGCGGCCACCATATGCAGGCCCCCATCCTGATCGCCGCGGCCGAGGCCGTGCGCGAGGTGCTGCCGGACATCCCCTATACCCTCGTCTTTTACGGCACGCCGGCGGAGGAGGACCTCACCGGCAAAAACATCATGAACGAGCGCGGCCTTTTCCGCGATATCGACGTCGCGCTCATGACGCACGCCTCGCCCTACACGACCGTGGACGTCAAGTCGCTCGCCAGCGTCGTGCTGCGCGCGCGCTTTTGCGGCGTCATGGCCAACGAAGAGCTCGCGCCCGAGCTTTCGCGCAGCGCGCTGGACGCGCTGCTGCTCGCCATGCAGGGCATGGAGTTCCTGCGCGGGCACACGCGGCGCGACAATGTCCTGCTCACGTCCGTCGAATCCGGCGCGGGCGAGACGCTCGACCCCTTCCGCGCGGCGGGCCTGTTCACCGTGCAGACATACCAGGCGCATGAGCTGCCCGCGCTCGAGGCGCGCGTGCGCGATATCATCCGCGGCGCCGCGCTCATGTCCGGCGTCACCGCCGAGGTGGACGTCGTGCGCCGTAACACCGGCAAGCTTCCCTCCCACACGCTCAACGACGCGATCATGAAAAACGCAGATCTGCTCGGCGCGCCGCAGCGCCTCGCTTTCCGCGAGCGCACCGGCGGCACGGACTTTGCCTGTGTGACGCACCTCGTGCCGGGCGCGGTGTCGCGCTTTCCGATCATCGGCGAGCAGTTCACCTCCCACTCGCCGGAATTTCTCGCCGCGGGGAAAACGCCCTTTGCCCGCGACGGCATGCTGCTCGGCGCGAAGATCATTGCCGGCGTGCTGTTCGACCTTTTGACCGGGCCGGAGCTGCTGCAGCGCGCGAAGGAGGAGCATGCCCGCCGGGAGGCGGAGTTTCAGACGCTCGCCGCGCTCGCGCGGTAAGCCCCGCGTCCGGGGCTTACCCGAACGAGGCGGGAACCCGAGCACGGGGAGCGCCTGAGCACGGGGAGCGCCCGAACGCAGGGAGCGCCCGAGCATGCGGAGCGCCTCCTCTCCACCTGTCATCCTGTCTCCCCCACACTGTCATCCTGAGC
>CAKTWY010000122.1 GCA_934630445.1 uncultured Eubacteriales bacterium | reverse complement strand
CACCGGGCCTGAAATTTACGACGCGCTTGACGGCCGGCTCGACATGCTCGTGTGCACGGTCGGCACCGGCGGCACGCTTACCGGCGCCGGCGAATATCTGAAAAGCCGCATCCCCTCGCTCAAAGTCGTCGCGGTCGAACCTGCGCAATCTCCGCTGCTCTCCGGCGGCAAGGCCGCGCCGCACAAGATCCAGGGCATTGGGGCCAACTTTGTGCCCGCTGTACTGAACCGCTCGATCATCGATGAGATCATCACCATTTCCTCTGAAGAGGCCATCGCCGCCACGCGCGCCCTTGCGCGTGAGGACGGCCTCCTCTGCGGTATTTCCTCCGGATGCGCGGTAGCCGCCGCGCGCCGTCTCGCCGCGCGATGTTGCAGCGCAGGCCGGCGCATCGTCGCCGTACTGCCGGACGGCGGAGAGCGGTACCTTTCGACAGGTATCTTTGATTAAGCCCTGCCTGCGGATGGAAGGGACTTCCATTCTCAGGCAGAGCTCGGGGCAGGCGTTTATCCCTGCCGTATATGGAGGAATATGATGTCACTTTGGCAGGATGCAAAATCCATCGCCCAGCGCGACCCCGCCGCGCGAAATCCGTTTGAGGTTATCTTTTTATATTCAGGCTTTCACGCGCTTGTGTGGTACCGCATGGCGCATTTTTTTCACACGCACCACTTGCTCTTTATTGCCCGTCTCCTTTCGCAGCTCGGGCGCTTTTTCACCGGTGTTGAGATCCATCCCGGCGCAAAGATCGGCCGCGGCCTTTTCATCGATCACGGAACAGGCGTCGTCATCGGCGAAACGGCCGAGATCGGCGACTACTGCACCATCTATCACTGTGCCACCCTCGGTGGTACGGGTAAGGACCACGGCAAGCGCCACCCCACGCTCGGCAACAATGTGCTCGTATCCACCGGCGCAAAAATTCTCGGCCCCTTTCGGGTTGGGGACAATGCGCGCATCGGCGCAAACGCCGTCGTCCTGCACGAGGTGGAGGCCGGCTCGACCGTCGTCGGCGTGCCCGGGCATGCCGTACAGCGCGATCATGGCGTGACAAAGCCGTCGATGACGCTTGATCAGATCAGCATTCCCGACCCGGTCTCTCAAGAGATGTGCCAGCTGCTGCGCCGCATCTACGAGCTCGAGCAGCGCCTTGCAAAGCTCGAGGCCGAAAAAAGCGAACGCGCGTAAAGGCCGGCGGGCGTAAAACAGTATACTGCTATCAAGTGCCCGGACGCAAACCGCTCGGGCACTTTTTTGATCTCTTGTTGATGCAGATATATCTTTGTGATACCGCTCTGTTTATATTGATCAAAGGCATGAACCAAACGCGAAAAGATGCTCTTCTATATGGCCTGTCGGAATCATCGTCCGTGCCGGGAGTGCGGCATTACCGGTCAGCCGAAGCCAACTGCGGCTCTCAAAGGTTGCGCCACCCGTGCCGTCAGGATGGATCCCCCTTGCGCTGCTACAGCGGCTGCGCCCTGTGGCATTCGCCGCCACCCAGTGTGAAAAAGAAAACCGAAAGGAGTTCCGATATGATTGAAATTGTATTTGGAGAAGGTGCCTGTGGCAGCTTGAAGGTTGCTCAAGGTTATGGAAAAGGGAAATATCTTGGAGGTGCAGTTTCGGTATTCATACGGAATACCGATGGAACAGCGCCTGCGGCAGAAGAAATCCAGGCAGCTCAGCTTCGGGCAGAGGAAGAAGCACGCCGGGATTGGGAAAATGCTGTTCCGCTGGATAGCAGGCGAGACGATGTGTATTGTTTCGACATTGCTCTAAGTGTGGGGGATATTTCTGATGATGGAATTGGAAATCAACGCAGAAATGTGCTCAGGCAGATGTTATCTGCCCATGATAGAGAAGATATCGGTGATCATGTTGAGGAAAAAATACAGAGAACAACAGCGGCACTATCCTCTGTTATGGAACGATATGTGCTTGGTGAAGATGTGCGCATTTGGTATAGCCATAACCCGGACGAGCTGTGCGGTATGTATTGGCTCATGGCGCAGCTTCGGCCATTGAAAAGCCAGACTGCTATTTATTTAGTCAATCTGCCCATCTGGGAATATGGAAAAGCAAATACAGTCATATTCAGAAATGGCTGGGGCGATGTTGCTCCCGGCGAATGGGGGAAATACATTTCGCTACAGGAAAAGGTCCGGCCCGCCTTCCTTTCTGCCTGTGCGATGAGGTGGAGGCAACTCCAGGAAGAAAATGCTCCTCTGCGTGTGATGTTAAATGGCAAACTCCAAAGTGTACCGGAGGACATTTACGATTGTTTTATTGATCGTGAAATTGCCGCGCAACCGGATGAATTCAAAATGGCTGTCGTTATCGGTAATGTTTTAGGGAAATATCAACTCGGTATTGGAGATGTTTGGGTTTCAAACCGTATTGAAAAGATGATCGACGATGGGATATTGGAGATCGTGCAGGATGCGCCAAAAGGAGAATCGCGTTACAGGCGGATATTACGCAAGCGCCGCGGTTTCGGGCTGTGTCGGTTGCGGACCTGACCCATAAAAACTGCACGCGCATAATAACAGAAGCCCGTTCCGGAATTTCGGAACGGGCTTTATGGTGTGTTTCCGCCTCTCTCCCCGTTTTACTGCATCCGCCGATCAATCATCCTCCCATAAATCGGCGTTCCAGTCCTTGTCCATCCGCGCTTTGATCTCTGCCTCGTACCCCTGCGGATTTCCAAATTCGATCCTGCAGATGATTTTAGTAAATGTCGTAAACATCACCCGGACGTAAAAGCGTTTTTTCACATGGTCATAAATGCGTCCTGCGCTCATCGTGCCGCCGGCCACGGTGTCCGGAGCATTCGCGATATACCCTACGGTGCCAATGACTGGCAGGCTACAGCGGATCGCTTCGCTGTCGAATGCATTATCCGGTTCCTTCCGGCAGCAGATAACACTTCCGATTGCAAACGGTTTCGTGCCGTAATAATGCTTAAAACCTGTGATCGTAACATACTTTTCCTTCATGACCATACTCCTTTCCATATTTGCCGCCTTCTGCATTTCCTATTTTATCTGATGCATCGTCCAATAAACCGGACAATTATAATGCTGGCAAATGATTTGTTTTCACTTTGACAAAAAAGGCCTGCCGTTCCCAAATGGAAACGGCAGGCCCTCTGCCTTTTGAATCAATCTTCTTTTATTTCCCTGCGACCAGACGGACAGTGTCCTGCGCGATGACAAGCTCCTCCTTGGTGGGGATCACCAAAACCTTGACTTTTGATTCAAAGGAAGAAATGATCGCCTCGCCTCGCGCGCTGTTCTTCTCCTCGTCGATCGCGACGCCCATGTATCCGAGCCCTTCGCACATCTCCTCGCGGAAAGCACTGTTGTTTTCACCGACGCCGGCGGTAAAGACGATCGCATCCACGCCGCCCATTGCTGCTGCATACGCGCCGATATATTTTTTAACGCTGTAGACAAACATGTCCATCGCCAGCTGTGCGCGCTTGTTGCCCTGCTTTGCCGCAGCGTCCAGATCGCGGAAGTCGGACGACAGGCCGGAAACGCCCAGAACGCCCGATTCCTTGTTCAGGATATCAATCACCTCGGACGCGCTCTTGTGCTCGGCATCGGCGATAAAGCCGACGATTGCCGGATCGATCGAACCCGAGCGCGTACCCATCGGAAGGCCGTCGAGCGGCGTAAAGCCCATCGTCGTGTCGACCACTTTGCCATTTTTCACCGCCGCAATGGACGAGCCGTTCCCCAGATGGCAGGTGATGATCTTCAGCTCTTCGATCGGGCGGCCGAGCATCTCGGCACAGCGCGCGGACACATAGCGGTGCGACGTGCCGTGGAAGCCGTAGCGGCGCACCTTATTCTCCGTGTAATATTTATACGGAACAGCGTACATATACGCCACTTCCGGCATCGTCTGATGGAAGGCCGTATCGAACACCACCACCTGCGGCGTGTCGCCCATGACGGAAATGCACGCCTCAATGCCGGTGAGCGCGCCGGGGTTGTGGAGCGGCGCAAGAGGGATGCACTCTTTGATCGCCTTGATCGTCTCGTCGTTGACCAGCGCCGATTCAGAGAAAAATTCGCCGCCGTGCACGATCCTGTGCCCAACCGCGCCGATATCCTTCATGCTGGAGATCGCGCCGTATTCTTTCCCCGTCAGCACGTCGATGACCGCCTGGATCGCCGCGGCATGGTTCTTCATCGGCACGCTCGCAGCATAATCGCCCTTTCCTTCAGTCGTATGCTTGATCCTGCCGTCCAGACCGATGCGCTCGCACAGGCCCTTTGCAAGGACGCGCTTCTTATCCATATCAAAAAGCTGATACTTGAGGGAAGAACTGCCGGCGTTGATGACCAAAACATTCATTTTCTTAAAAACACTCCTCTATTTTCTGATAAAGCGGGTGAAAATCGCCCCATATTGTGGTAAACTATCTGCATGGCAGGGCTTACCGTTCTCCGGCTCCTTCCTGCTCTGCCGCACGGAAGGTCAGCCGCCCTGCAGCACAGCAAAACACATAAAATACTCAAAAGAACCAAAAGATCATATCTATTTTACACCCGTGTTAACTGTTTTTCAATGGTAAAGTGACATTGTCTTGAAAAGATGGGAGGGCGAATTTGAATATCTGCGGTATTGTCGCTGAATATAACCCCTTTCATAACGGCCACGCATACCAGATCGCCCAGACGCGCGCGCGCCTCGGGGCAGACTGCGCCGTGGTAGCCGTCATGAGCGGCAACTTCGTCCAGCGCGGCGAATACGCCGTGATGGGCAAGTACGCCCGCGCCGCGTGCGCGGTCGACTGCGGCGCCGATCTTGTGCTGGAGCTTCCCACCACGGCGGCGCTCTCCTCTGCGGAGGGCTTTGCCGCGGGCGCAGTGGCGCTGCTCAGCCGGCTGACGGTCGTGTCACACCTCTCCTTCGGCAGCGAGTGCGGCGACCTTGCCGCGCTGAACGCCGTGGTCGACGCGCTCGAAAGCTTCCATTTCCCTGTATATCTGGCAGATTTTCTCTCACAGGGCATGTCGTTTGCCGCCGCGCGCCAGTGCGCGGTAGAAGCGCTCGCGCCCGCGCACGCCGCGCTGCTGTCAGAGCCGAACAATATTCTCGCCGTGGAATATCTCAAGGCGCTCCGGCGCGAGGCTTCGCCGATCGTTCCGCTCACCATCACGCGCTGCGGCGCCATGCACGACGGCGCGCCGGAAGGGCGCTTCTCCTCCGCCTCCCATCTGCGCACGCTTTTGTATGGAGATCGCGTCACCGCCTGCGCCGCCTATATGCCTGCCCCGGCCTATATGCGCCTGTGCGGCGAGGTCCGCGCCGGGCGCGCGCCCGTGCCGGCGTTCCCGGACGAGGGCGCGCTTCTGACGCATCTTCGCCGCTTTACGCCCGAAATGCTTGCCGAATTGCCCGACAGCGGCGCGGGAGAGGGGCTGCCCTACCGTTTTTACGACGCGGTGCGCAGCGCGTGCACGGTCGAAGAGCTGTTCACTGGCATGAAAACGCGCCGCTACGCCCACGCACGCCTGAAACGGCTCGTCCTGTGCGCGTGGCTGGGCATCGACCGGCGCGAACGTCCGGACTTCTCCTACTGCAAAGTGCTCGCCCTCAGCGCCCGCGGGCGCGAGGTCCTGCGGCACATCAAGCGTCTTTCCCGCATCCAGATCATCACCAAGCCAGCCGACGCTGCGCTCGCGGACGAGGCTGCCCGTCAGTTCTCGCTTGAGGCGCGCCTAACGGACCTGTATGTCATGTCGCGCCCCGTACCGTCCGCCCGGCGCTGCGGCGAGGAGCTGCGCGCCACCCCATATGTCCGGTCCGGCGCGCAAACCGACGCGTCCACTCAGGCGCGCGCGCCGGATGAAGCAGAAAGCGCCGCCTATTGACGCGGCATCCCTGCGGTGCTACAATATTTTTGCTGTATATGCCGGATAAGGGAGGTACTTTTTATGACACAGCTGGCACTTGCGATCAAAGAGTATTTTGAAGATCAGGAATGGAATTTTAATTATGATGAAGAGCGCGATGTTTTCCGCATGCGCATGAACCTGAATACAGTCGATTCCTGCGCAGTCTATGTACAAATGCGCGACCGCACCGCGTTTACTGTCTACAGCGTCTTCCCCATCAAGGTGGCAGAAGGTAAGCGCGCGGCCGCGGCCGAATTTCTGACGCGCGCAAATTACGGCCTCATCCACGGCAATTTTGAGTTTGATTTCAGCGACGGCGAAGTGCGTTTTAAGGTTACCACCCTGTGCGGAGATATCGCGCTGGACAAGACGAGCCTCAACCGTATTATGAACGTCGGATTCTGCATGCTTGACCGCTACGGCGACGGCCTCCTGTCCGTCATCTACGGCGGCGCCGCGCCGGCAGATGCAATCGCTGCAATCGAGAACAGGCCTGCCGACGCGCAATAAGTTTTTGTCCGGCGCATCCGTTTTGCTCCAAACTGTTTGGGCAGGTGAATATTGATGAACGCTGCATTTGCAGCTCGCTACACGCAGTGTAAAGCGGTTTTCTTTGACTTTGGCGATACGATCGCCTTCAATAACGCGCCTTTTCCGCAGGGTCTTTGGCGGCTTCTGCGGGATCTGGGTATGGAGACCGATTTCTCACTTTTATCCGCACAGATCCTCCGGCAGGACGATTCGATGGCGGCACAGCGCATGGCCGCGCGCTCGGAAACGGACTATCGCGCCTTCCGCATCCGCTATTACGCCGAACTTCTCCGTGCGCTTGACCTCGGCGGGAGCGCCAGTCAGCTTCCGGAGCAAATTCACGCGCGCATCGGCCTTTACCACGAGACATATCTCCATCCGGACAGCCTGTATGTGCTTGACGCCATCCGCCGGGCAGGGCTTACGGTGGGCATCGTCTCCAATTTCAGCCATGCGCTTCCCGCGTTATGCGCCCGGCTGGGGGTGACGGAACACGTCGATTTTATCGTGTATTCCGACGATGAATGCTCAGAAAAGCCGGACAGCGGCATTTTTCGCGCCGCTTTGAAAAAAAGCGGACATTCCGCGGCAGAGACGATGCACATTGGCGACAGTGAGAGCGCCGACGTTGCAGGCGCGCTCGCAATGGGCATCGCTCCCGTTCTCATCAGCAGCGCGCATGAGGCGCGCGACTGGGCGGTCGTGCCAAACCTTATGGGCATCCTTCCGCTTCTTGGACTCTCCCCATTTCCGGACGGCGAATGATCCGCAATATTGTCCGGCAGATATCGACGAAACACCGCAGGGCCGCTGCATCAGCAGCGGCCCCGCGGCCAGGCGGCAGGGCACGCCGGAGCGGCCCAGCGCCTCGTGCGCGAGCTGCGCGCCGTCCCCCGTGAGGCAAACGCCGCGGCCGAGGGCGCGCAGCTCCGCATAGTTCGCACCGCGCCCATAACGGAGCTCGTTCATTACATGCACAAGCTCCCGCG